>JAVBYB010000283.1 GCA_030824255.1 bacterium | reverse complement strand
CCAGTCAAGCGTGTGCATGATTTACACGTTGGTGAAGTGAGGGAGGAGGCGGGGGTGGGGTGTGTCTTGACGTTGCCGCATTCTTTCTTCATGACGCGCGCCTCGATCAACCTTCGGTTTCGGAACAGGCCAATGAAACGGCGCGCCGCAAATCAGATGCCAGCAGTCGGCCAGAATTATCTGGTCGATTGCGCGCGCATGGAGGGAATGGTCTGAGAGCCGGCGATAGCGCCGACTGAAACCGAACCCTCCGCGCTTCTGCCGGAGGGTTTTTTGTTGTCCGCTCGGATGACGACAAGACTCCGGGATGCGCGGAGGGTCTGCGAAGCAAGGAAACGCAGACATGAGCACGTTTGAAGTGTTCGAAACGGCCAAGGGTGGCCGCATCAAGGCCTGGGTGAAAGGCGTGCCCGTCGAGGACAGCGCCCGGGAACAGCTGGAAAACGTGGCGGGATTGCCGTTCGTGCACTCCCACCTCGCCGTCATGCCCGACGTCCACTTCGGACGCGGCGCGACCGTTGGTTCGGTGATCCCGACCAAAGGCGCGATCATCCCCGCCGCTGTCGGCGTCGACATCGGCTGCGGGATGATGGCGGTGGAAACCACGCTGCGCGCAGAGCATCTGCCCGACTCGCTGGTGAAGCTGCGCTCGGAGATCGAGCGCAAGGCGCCGGCTGGCTTCGGCCGCAACGGGGAATGGGGCATGATCCCGGACTCCGTGGCGTCGCGCCTCCGCAACTCGGATCTGAACGAGCGCCTTGATCGCATCCGCGACAAGCATCGCAAGATTCCGAACCACAAGGTCGGCAGTCAACTGGGCACGCTGGGCTCAGGCAACCACTTCATCGAGGTCTGCATCGATGAGCGTGGGTTTGTGTGGGTGATGCTGCACTCGGGCTCGCGCGGCACGGGGAACCAGATCGGGACGTACTTCATCGAGGCCGCCCGCAAGGCGCTCGAGAAGCGTGTGCTCGGCTATCGCGTGCCGGATCAGGACCTCGCCTTCTTCGTCGAGGGCGAGCCGATCTTCGACGACTACATCGAAGCGGTGGGATGGGCTCAGGATTATGCCCGCGCCAACCGTGAAGCGATGATGGAGCGGACGCTGCAGGCGATGCGCGAGCAGTTGCCGAAGTTCAAGCTCGGCAAGCACGCGGTGAACTGCCACCACAACTATGTGGAGAAGGAACACCACTTCGACGCCGACGTGTGGGTGACCCGCAAGGGCGCCGTGCGTGCGGGCGACGGCGAGCTTGGCATCATCCCGGGTTCGATGGGCGCGAAATCGTTCATCGTGCGCGGTAAAGGCAACCCGGACTCGTTCTGCTCGTGCTCGCACGGCGCAGGACGGAAGATGTCGCGCACAGCTGCAAAGGCTGCATTCACGCTGAAGGATCACCGCGAGGCGACCGAAGGCGTCGAATGCCGCAAAGACCAGGGCGTGATCGACGAGACGCCGATGGCCTACAAGGACATCGACGCGGTGATCGCGGCGCAGTCCGACCTGATCGACGTGGTTCACACGTTGAAGCAGGTGGTGTGTGTTAAGGGCTAGAGGGAGCGGGCGGTTCGAAGGGACCGCCCGTTTTCACTCGCGAATGACTGCAGCCCAAACCTTACTGGTTCGCCCAGCGTGTGTTTGGCAGGATCGCAACGACGAAGACCTTCGATCCAAACCGCCAAGCCTTCATGCCGTATGCGGAGATGCGATCGTGGCCGAAAAATTCGCCACGAACGTTCACCGAGGGAAACTTCGCCTGGAAGTAGGCCACCGCCTGGGCATCATCAGCAAACCTGATCTCGATTTCGGTCAGGCAATCGCAGGCATCGCTGTTGAAGAAATACACGACCTCGACAAACGGCGCGCCGGGCAGCGCGACAGCGAAAACATCGCCCGCCGTCGTTGTGCGGTAGGCTAAGCCCCTAGAGATAAGGATATCGACAAACGCCTGTCTCGGGATTTCAAAGCCGACACCGGGAAGCTGTTCTGGAAGGGTGTCCTGATACTTGTAGGCGGCTTGACCGATGGCATCAGGCGTTTGCGCGGCGGCCATCGGCGCGCCAGTCAGCAGCGCTGCAGCCAGAACTAACCAGAACGTCCGGCCCATGATGTTTGACTTGCTCCCCGCGCATTCCCTGCCGGACTTATACAGACTGGTCGGCAGGAAATCACGCGGGCATTTCACCTGACTCTGCGGATGAGAACGACGCGCCACGAAAAAGGAAAGACCGATGGACCGGGTAAGCCTTGAACGCCCCGAACCTTCGCAGCGAGAGACGCTGGCGAATCTTGTGCAGCTCTACATCCACGACTTCAGCGAATTCCTCTCCGCGCAGCGCAAGCTCGCCGTGGAGGAGGACGGTCGCTTTGCCGATCTGCTGCGGCTGGATGAGTACTGGAGCGCAGCGGATCGTTCGGTGTGGTTCATCCGGGCGGGTGGACAGCTGGCGGGGTTTGCGCTGCTGAACAGGCGCTCGCATTGCGACAGGCCCGTGGACTTCAACATGGGCGAGTTCTTCGTGATGCGGGCGTTCCGGCGCGAGGGTGTTGGCGCGCGGGCGGCGATTGACCTGATCGAGATGCATCCGGGGCGTTGGGAGATTGCGGTGAGTGCGCGCAATCCGCCGGCGCTGGCATTCTGGCCGCGTGTGGTCGGGGCGGCGAAGGTTGTCGATGTGCAGACGCTGGACGGAGACGGCAAGCAGTGGACCGGGCCGATCACGCGGTTTGTTGTGCGCTAGAAGCACAGCCTGTGCTGCGTATAGCCACGCCGTGGCGCGCGGCTATGTTGCAGCAAATCCGAATCGAAAACGAGAACGCTATGATCCGCGCATCTGCCCTCGCCGTGGCTGTCTTGAGCCTGTCCGCACTTGGGGCCTGCGCTTCGGCGCCACAACTGACGGCGTGGGATGCAGTCGCTGCCGCTCCTCAAGGCCACACGGTTTTGCTGGAGAACGCCGAAGTCCGCGTCCTGCGCGTCTCGATAGCGCCGGGGGACCTTGAGCCGATTCATGCGCACGGCTGGCCAAGCGTCATGTATTTCGAAAAGCCGCAGCCGATTACTTACATCGTGTACGAGCTCGTCGATGGAAAGCCGGTGGAACGCGAACGCATCGAGGCGCCGGCCATGCCTGTCGGGCAAACGGAATGGATGGGTGCGGAAGGACTCCACGCTATCCAGAACCGCGGAACCGAACCGTTCGTGGCATTGCGTGTTGAAATGAAGAACGGCGCAGGACCTTCGAAGTAAGCCCTGCGCCGCCTTTCGTTCAAACCGCTTCGATCACCGTGGCGATGCCCTGCCCGCCGCCGATGCATTGCGTGGCAAGGGCGTAGCGTTTGCCTTCGCGCTTCATGATCTGGGCAGCTTTCGCCGTGATGCGGGCGCCGGTGGCGCCGAGCGGATGGCCGATCGAGATGCCGCCGCCGTCGATGTTCACTTTGTCCATCGGTATATCGAGCTGGCGGATCGAAGCGACGGCCTGGCTGCCGAAGGCTTCGTTGATTTCGACGACGTCGATGTCGCGGATCGTCAGGCCGGCGCGGGCGAGCGCTTTCTGCGAGGCGGGCACGGGGCCCATGCCCAT
>JAVBYB010000292.1 GCA_030824255.1 bacterium | reverse complement strand
CGCCCAGCTCGATCCGGCGAATGGCCGCGTCGATCTTGGAAATGAGCTTGCGCTCGCGATCGCGCGTGCGGAGTTCGAGCGCGCGGTCGGCCTCGGACGATGCGCGGTCAACGAGGTCCGGGATCGGCGCCACGTTTTCCTGCATCGTGTTGATCGTGTCGCGGTTGCCCTGAAGGATCTCGTCCTTCCAGGCCTGCAGCTTTTCCTTGAAGTATTTGAGCTGCTTCTTGCCCATGTAGGGCTCGTTCTCGGTCGGCTTGTAGGTGGCCGTCTTGGAACTCATGTCGCCAACTCCCTGGCAGGTCCGCATAGGACCGCCCCTTAGATGGGCGGGCTGTATAACCGACCCGCCCCGGCCCGTAAACGCCCCCACGCACGCGTCGGGCGATTGTATTTATTACATATTTCTGACTGCGCCCAATCTTTGGGCAGTTCCTGTGAGCATTCGCTCACGCAATATGCGATTGCCGCGCCGCAGCATTACCCGGCCGGGGATTCTCAGGCCGGCTCGTTCGCCCGTTCCAGTTTGGCGGCCTCAACAGCCACGCGGACCTCGGCCCAGTTGAGCGTGTCGTCGAGGCCCAGGTCGCCGGAGGCGTCGCGCTGTTCGGCAAGCGCGCCCTGCAGCAGGGACAGGTGGCGCCTTGTCGGGCCCTCCCCCAGCATGGCGAGCTGCAGGCGATCGAGGGCGTCGAGCAGGCGGCGACCCTTGCGCAGCGCCTTCGCGCGGGCCTCTGGCCCGCCAATCCCCTGCAGCGCCAGAAGGGCCGAGATACTCGAAACGCCTGCGGCTCCGGAGACGGCGGAGGCGGCGGCGCGCGGTGTTGCGCTGCCGATATTCAGCAGGTCGCCGAAGCCTTCGGCCGCAGTTTTCGCCCCGCCGCTCGTGGCGGCGGCAGACGTGGATGAGGTGGAACTGACCTTCATCAGACGGATCTCCTGACCCGGCAGATTTGTCCCTGTTGGTTAACGGCGGATTAAGCAAAGTTTCCGCCGCAGAAACTGTGCTTAAGGCTTTGTTGCCAATTGGGGGCGAAGGTTGCGGGGAAGAACGCTGCGGCCAGAACGGTCGGATATTTCCGTCACCCGTATCCTGGATCCCCATGCGCGCGCTCGTATCCGCCCTCGCCTGCCTGCTGTGCACCCTGTCGCTGACCGCATCGGCCGGCACGCGCCTCAAGGACATCATCGATGTCGAAGGCGTCCGCGACAACCAGCTGATCGGCTATGGCATCGTCTTCGGCCTCAATGGCACGGGGGACAGCCTGCGCAACTGCGCCATGCTGCGCCAGAGTCTAGAATCCATGATGGAGCGGCTGGGCGTCAACACGCGCAACGCCAACCTCAACACCAAGAACGCCGCCGCCGTGATGGTGACGGCCAACCTGCCGCCCTTCGCCACCAACGGCACGCGTATCGATGTGACCGTTTCCGCCGTGTGCGATGCGGCAAGCCTTGAGGGCGGCACGCTGCTGGCGACGCCGCTGATGGGCGCCGATGGGCAGGCCTATGCCTCGGCGCAGGGCTCTGTTGCGGTCGGCGCGTTCACCGCCAGCGGCAATTCGGGCACGTCCCTGACCCGCAACATTCCCACCAATGGCCGCGTACCGAACGGCGCGACGATTGAGCGCGAGCTGCGCTTCGACATTGCTGCGCAGTCGGAACTGCGGCTTTCGCTGCGCAATCCGGACTTCACCACGGCGACGCGCATTGCCGGCGCAATCAACAGCTTCGTCGGCGGCGAGGCGGCCTTCGCCTCGGACCCCGCCACCGTTCGTATTCGCCGTCCGGACGCCTTCCGCGACATGTCGAGCTTCATCGCGCAGATCGAAGGTCTCGAGATCGAGCCTGAACAGCGCGCCCGCGTGATCATCAACGAGACCACGGGCGTCATCGTGATGGGCGAGAATGTGCGCGTCTCCACGGTGGCGATCGCGCAGGGCAACCTGACAATCCAGGTGCAGGAGACGCCGGGCGTCGCAATGCCGAACTCATTCACGAACGCGCAGCCCGTCGTGGTGCCGCAGTCCGACATCGCGGTGCAGGAAGATGCGGCGCGCCTGGCCATCCTGGGCGGCAATGGCGTGCCCCTGCGCGAGCTGGTCACCGGTCTCAACTCGCTGGGCGTTTCCCCGCGTGACCTGATCGTGATCCTGCAGGCCCTGAAGGCGTCGGGGGCGCTGCAGGCCGACATTGAAGTGATGTGACGGGAGGTCATGTAGTGGCGGACCTGGGTTTCCCGACCGCGCCTGTCGATGTGATGGCGCAGAAAAAAGCGACCCCGAACGTCGCCGACGTGAAGACGCGCGAACAGGCTGAAGCGGTCGCCCGGCAATTCGAGCGCATGTTCATCTCCGAGATGCTGGCCCCGATGTTCCAGGGACTGGAGACGGACGGTCCGTTTGGCGGCGGCAATGCCGAGGCGACGTTCCGCCCGATGCTGCTGGACCAGTATGCGGACGCGATCTCGCGGGGCGGCGGCATCGGCATCGCCGACACCGTGCTCAAGGAAATCCTGAAGATGCAGGGACTGGAATGACAAGCCACGTCGAAGAACGCGCCGAGCAGCTGGAGGCCATGACGCGCCGCCTGATCGGCATGGTGGCGGCCGAAGCGGAGGCCGTGCGGGCCCATCGCCTGTCGGCGGCCAATGCGGACTGGGATGAGAAGGAGCGCCTGGTGCACGCCTGGCGCATCGAAGTCTCGCATATCAAGGCAGACCCCACGCTGCTCGCGGGCCTTTCGCCTGCCAGCAAGGACCGCCTGCGCGAGTCATCGCGCGAACTCGAACGGGTGCTGAGCGCCCATGCCAGCGCACTGGCCGCGTCGAAGGACGTAACGGAAGGACTCGTGAGGAGCATTGCGAGCGAACTGGCCGCGGTGCGAAGCGCGCCTGCGGGCTATGGTCGCACGGGCGGAATCAATGCGGGTCCGAATCGACAGGCCTCCGGCCTCGCCGTGAACGCTAAAGCCTAGATCAGGCTGGCGTCAGCCTTCTATCTGGGAGCTATGCGCACTGAATTGCATGCACGTATTACATGCGTTTCATGCGAATATTCTGCTTCAGGCGTCTTGCCCCCTTGATCTGTGGGGCGTACCGAAAAATTGTGCAGGACTGGGGTGCGTAAGTGGAGTCAGACAGCCGGATGGCTGAATGGGTCCGCGTAGATTACGGAAGCCGGCTCGATGAATCGCCGTCGCAAGCGCCGACTCCCATTCGCGGCTTATGCCGCGCTCATCTTCAATGGCGCGCTCTGTGCGACGCCTTTTCTCGCTGCACACCTGATTTCCTCTGCCTATGGCGGCCAGCGTCCGGCCTTCACAACGACGCCCGAAGCCGTGCTCGCAACACGCCAGGCGATGGACGAGCGCTTCGAGCAGCTTGCCGCCAGCGAAGAAGCACAGCCACGCGATGTCTGGTCGGGCCTTGTCCGCAAGTCGCTTGAAGAGCGCGAGATGCCGCGCGTGCGTGGCCTGCTGCTCGGCGCGCCGGCGATGCTGAACGGATCTGATGGCGAGGCTCTTCGCGCCCGCATCGCGGTGGCGGACCGCACGGGCGACGAGGCCATGCTGCAGGCCGCCCTCGCCTACC
>JAVBYB010000215.1 GCA_030824255.1 bacterium | reverse complement strand
TGCCTCGGCCCATGTGATGCTGAGTGTATAGACGATGCCCATGGTCGTGAGGGCGAGGGCATAGAAGCCGTAGTCGGCGGGGGAGAGCAGGCGCGTCAGTGCGAACACCGCGCCGAAGCTGGCGAGACCACCGGCGAGGCTCGCCGGAAAATAGCCAAAAAGGCGACGCCAGATCATGGTTATGTTGCGGGCCGCAGGGACTGTTTGTTCACCGAAGTAAACCAGAATGCCGTTCATGAAGCGTTTCCGGACGGGTAATGAATCCGCAAAGTGGACACGCCGGGGCGCTATTGTTGCGGCTGCGGGGCTGGCCGCGTGCAGCAATCCGCCCATCGCCGCCGAGGCGTCTGGGCCGCACCGGCTGTGGCCGACACAGGGACCGCCAGTGCTGCGCGGCGCGGTGATCGCCCAGCGCAGGCGAAGACAGGACGTTGACGGCAAGTCCTTTGGCGGCGGGGCGGCTGCGCTGCCACTGTATCGCCGGGCGGACTTCGACAGGCTGGCAGCCAGCGGGGCGAACCTCGTCGTCATGTCTTTTCCGGAGCTCTGGACGGTCGCACCGCCATGGAAGCGCCATGCCGCGATGGCGGACTTGCTGGGCCAGCAGCTGGACGACGCAAAGGCGGCTGGCCTGTTCAGTGTGCTGGCGCTGCGGTCAGGTCCGGGCCGGTCGGATTTCATCTTCCATCGTGATGGCCAGGACGACTGGTTTCCCGCGCGCCTGATCGTTGACTCCATCTGGCGTGAGCGCGAGGCGCAGGCGGCCTGGGCCGAGATGTGCGTCGATGCGGCGAAGCTGGTGAGAGGGCGTGCGGATGTTGCGGGTCTGAACATCATGGTCGAGCCCGAGCCCAATGTCGGCGGGCTCAATCGCGAGGGGCAGCCGCTTGGCGCGTGGGATCCCGCAGCATACGCGGCGCAGGTCAGCGACGTGTCGGACTGGAACCGCATCGCGGGGGAGATCGCGCGCAAGGTTCGATCGGCGACGCAGGACCTGCCGCTTCTCATATCGCCGCCTGCGTTCGCGCGGACGGATTTCCTGGCCGTGATGGGTCCGGCGCCTGTGACCCACACCGTGTGGTGCGTGCATGATTACGAGCCGCGCGACTTCACGCATCATCCCGAAGCCTCGGCGGGTCTTGTCGTCTATTCGGAAGGTGGGACGAACACATTCGAGCATCGGCTCGACAGCATCACGCGCAGCGATGCGCCCGTGTTTCTGGGCGAGTTCGGCGCCTCGCGGTGGGCCTCGGGCGTAGACGGATACTATCGCGCCCGCATCGCCGCGTGCGAAGCGCGGGGGATGGCATGGGCGGCCTTCCGCTGGCCGACGCAGGACGCTGCCTATGAACGGGCTGACCCGATGTTCAATGTCACCCTTGGCGGACGTCGCGCCGACGAGGGCGCGGCGATCACGGTGCTGGGTGAGGCATGGACGAAGAATGCCCGACGGCCCGGCGGTGCTCGTCTGCGTGGGCGGTCCTAGCCGAACTGAAGCAGGCTGAGCCCGGAGGCCAGGAGCACGGCGGCGACGGTGCGGCGCATGCCAAACCCTTCGCGCAGGAACCACCAGCCCATGAGCGCCCCGAACACGACAGCCGTCTCGCGCATGGCGGACATGTAAGCCACGGGGGCGATCGAGAACCCGTAGAGCGCCATCGAGAAGGAGGCGAGCGAGCAGATGCCGGCGCCGATGCCGAGGCCCAGGGCGCGGCCGGCCGAGGCCGTGAATTCCCGCGGCCCGCGCGTCGCCAGCATGATGACGGTGATGCCGATCCAGTCGAGTGCGAACAACCAGAGAATGAAACTCCACTGTGTTCTATTGGCATCGAGCGCGGCGCGAACGCCTTGCGCGTCGATCACGTTGTAGATTGCGATGCCCGCCCCGGTCGCCAGCGCCCACAGCACGGCGGAATTCCGCATGCCGCGCGATCCGCCAAAATTCTTCTCGGGCAAGGCGAAAACCACTGTCGCGAGGCTGGCGATGACAAGGCCGGCAACGGCGAGATGTGAGAGCTGCTCCCCAAGAATGATCGCCGCTGCGATCGCTGTGAGCAGCGGGGCGGAGCCGCGCATGATCGGAAAGACGAGCGAGAGATCGCCGCGTGACATCGCCCGCACCAGCGCGGTCTGGTAGAGCCAGTGCGCGGGCAGGGAGAGCGCTAGAAAGCCCCAGACCGCCGCGCTGGGTAGCGGGACGAAGAACAGCAGGGGAAGAACAAGGATCGAGCTGGTGATCGTCATCACCGTGCGCGCGCCCAGAATGTCCTTTGCGGCTTTGACGAAGGTGTTGGCTCCGGCGAGCGTCACCGCCGAGCCCATCCCGAGCGCGAAGGCGAAAAGGCTGGGGTCCACCTAGTCGTCCAACCCCACAAGCGCACGCGCGAATGTGTCGGCGCTGAAGGGGTGGAGGTCTTCGGCCTTTTCGCCGACACCGACGAAGTGGATCGGGATGTCGTGTTGTTCGGCGATGGCGACGAGGACGCCGCCTTTTGCCGTGCCGTCGAGCTTGGTCATGACAAGGCCGGTGACGCCCGCCGTGTTGCGGAAGGCCTCAACCTGGCTCAGCGCATTCTGTCCAACCGTTGCGTCGAGCACGAGGATGACGTCATGCGGCGCCGAAGGCTCGATCTTCCGGATGGCGCGCACGACTTTCGATAGCTCATCCATCAGCTGTGTCTTGTTCTGGAGGCGCCCCGCCGTGTCGATCAGGACCAGATCGCGATTTTCCTTCTTCGCAATCTCGACAGCTTCGAAGGCGAGACCGGCCGCATCGGCGCCTTGCGGCTTCGAGATGAAGCGAGCGTTCGCGCGTTCGGCCCAGATGCGCAGCTGCTCGACGGCGGCGGCGCGAAACGTGTCGCCGGCGGCCAGCACGACGTCAGCGCCCTGCGCGGACAGTTTCGATGCGATCTTGCCGATCGTGGTTGTCTTGCCGGAGCCGTTGACGCCGACGAACAGGACGACGCGCGGACGTGGGCCTACGCTGAAGTCGACCACCTTTTCGCGCGGGCGAAGGATGGCGGCGATCTCGGTCGCGAGCGCGCCGCGAATTTCGGCCTCGGAAACTTCGCGGTCGAAGCGATCGCTCGAGAAGTTCTTGGTGATGCGGGCCGCAACCTTCGTGCCCATGTCGGACGTGATGAGCAGTTCTTCGAGCTCGTCCAGCGAGTCGCGGTCGATCTTGCGTTTGGCAAGGCCGGCAAGGCCCTCCGCGATGCGCGACGACGAGCGGCGCAAGCCTTCGGCCAGCTTGTGAAGGACGGTCTCCTCGCGCGCGGCGGCCTCGGCCGCGCGTTCGGCGGCGATACGTTCGGCAGCCTTGCGCAGGCCGATGGGATCATCGTCCAGATCGGGTTCGGGCTGAGCGATGGGCGCGTTGCCGAAGATCTGCTGGTCGAGACTGACCGCGGGGCTGGCAACGGCGGGAGTGGCCACGGGCCTGTCCAGCGGAGACGCGGGCGTCTCGCCGGGTTTCAGGGGCTCAACGGGAATTTCTCCGGTCTTGGCATCCGGCTGTTTCTTCTTGCCCCACCAAAGGATCATAGCGGTTGTCCGACGAGTTCAGTGGCTGTGCGCCTGGCCAGCCGGAAGAGGGCGGGGCG
>JAVBYB010000180.1 GCA_030824255.1 bacterium | reverse complement strand
CGCGGCTTCGGGGGAGTTGGTGTCGGCCATCAGTTGCAGGAAGGATTCCGGAAGGAAGGCCCCTTCGATCATGTGGTCGATGAGCTTGAAGTAGGGCGTCCAGTAGTTGTTCTCGGACAGGAACGCCATTGGCTTGCGGTGGAGCGAGAGCTTGGCCCACGACAGGGTCTCGACCGCTTCTTCCAGCGTGCCGATGCCGCCGGGAAGGACAATGAGGCCGTCTGCTTCATCGAGCAGGGCCTGTTTCCGCTGGTGCATGTTGTCGGTGTAGCGGTTCTCGATGCCGTCGAGCACGCCCTCGAGGTCGCGCAGGAAATGCGGCATCACGCCGAGGACCTGGCCGCCCGCGTCGCGCGCGCTGGTGGCGACTGCGCCCATGAGGCCGACATCGCCGCCGCCATAGACGGTGCGCCAGCCGCGTTTGGCGATGGACTTGCCGAGGCGGCGGGCAAGATCGATGTAGCCGGGGTCGGCTCCGGGAGCGGAGCCACAGTAGACGGTCACGGACTTGATTCCGGGCATTCTTCTTCTCTCTTCTTGTACCGGGCATAGATGCGATGGTTTGGGGCAGGGGGGAAGCTGCGGCTTCCGGGACTGGCGCCCGAGGCTGCTGACACAGCCCCGGCGGGAGGCTGGCGAGGGGAACTCTGGCGTTTCCTTCGGGGTGTGCCTATTTCTCGGCCATGGTCAGGCCTGCGCACAGTTCTTCCCCCCACGATGTCGATGCGATCGAGAGCGGGGATGCCGGGATCGGCGTCTCCATGGCGCGGATCGGCACGATCATGGCGCGGCCGGAGCTGAAGCGGTGGCGGCTGGTGATGCTGCTGGCGCTTCTGCTGACGCTGGCGAGCAAGGTGTTCGCGGTCTATGCGCCGGTGTTCTTCGGGGACGCCATCAACCAGATGACCGGGCCTGACGCCGCCATGTCTGCGGTGATCCTGCTGCTGGCGTGGTGGACGGGCGCGCGCATCCTGTCTGCGAACCTGCCCTATGCGAGGGATGCGCTGTTTGCGCCGGTGAGCCAGGAAGCCCAGCGGCTGATTGCGGTGGAGGCGTATGGACATGCACAGAACCTGTCGCTGTCCTTCCACCAGACACGACGGACAGGCGCGCTGAACCGCGTGATTGATCGGGGCGTTGCGGCGCTCGACTACCTGATCCGCTTCCTCGCATTCAATATCGGGCCGACGCTGATCGAGCTGGCGCTGGCGGCGTATGTTTTGACGACGCGGTATAGCTGGGTGGCGGCGGTGGTGGCGGTGGTGACGGTGGCGCTCTATGCGGCGTTCACCGCGTGGCTGACGAGCTGGCGCGTGGAGCAGCGGCGGAAGCTGAACGCGGCGGATACGGAGCTGCGGGCGCTGGCGGTGGACAGCCTCACGAATTTCGAGACGGTGAAGGCATTCGCGGCGGAAAGGCGGGAGACGGACCGGTATGACGCGGCGATGCGCGTCTACAACAGCAACATGGTGGATGTGTCACGTTCGCTGGCGCTGCTGAATGCGGGGCAGGACATCATCATGGCGCTGGGCCTGACGGGCGTGGCGGCGATCACGGCGGTGGCGACGTTCAACGGCCAGGTGCAGGCGGGCGACATGGCGGCGGTGGTGCTGATCATGAGCAACCTCTACCGGCCGCTGTCGATCCTCGGGTTTGCGTTCCGTGAGATCAAGCAGGGGGCGATCGACCTCGAGAAGCTGTACGGGCTGATGGGGATGAAGCCGGAAGTGCAGGATGAGCCCGACGCGAAGCCGCTGGAGAAGAAGGGCGGCGAGGTCCGGTTCGAGGATGTGTCGTTCACGCACGATGCGCGCGTGATGGGAATATCGCATGTCAGCTTCACCGTGCAGGCGGGCACGAAGCTGGCGGTCGTGGGGCCTTCGGGTTCGGGCAAGTCGACGCTGCTCAAGCTGCTGTTCCGCTTCTACGACACGAAGGACGGGCGCGTGTTCATTGATGGGCAGGATGTGCGCGGGCTGAAGCAGGAGAGCCTGCGCGATGCGATCGGGTTGGTGCCGCAGGATGTGGTGCTGTTCAACGCGTCGATGAAGGAGAACCTGCTCTACGGCCGGCCTGACGCGAGCGATGAAGAGCTGCGCGATGCGGCGACACGGGCGCAGCTGATCGAGTTCATCGACAAGCTGCCGAAGGGCTGGGAAACGCGCGTTGGCGAACGTGGTGTGAAGCTCTCCGGGGGGGAGCGGCAGCGCGTGGGGATAGCGCGGGCGATCCTGAAGAACCCGGCGATCCTGGTGCTGGATGAAGCGACGAGCGCGCTGGATTCGGCGACCGAGCAGGAGGTTCAGGGCGCGCTGGAGGAGGCGGCGAAGGGGCGAACGACGCTGATGGTGGCGCACCGGCTTTCGACCGTCGCGGGCGCGGACGAGATCATCGTGCTGGACGAGGGGAAGATCGTGGAGCGCGGAACGCATCGCGAGCTTCTGGATCGCGGCGGGCTCTATGCGGATCTGTGGAGCCGCCAGTCGCGTGCGCACGACGAGGCCGATGCGGCCGTGCGCGAAGGTGTTGTGGCGTAAGCCCCGCAAACACGGCTTTTGCAGCATTTACCGCGCCGAATGGAACTGATCCCTTTGGGGTGCGTATGAGAGCGTTGGGGCCATGTGCCCCGACCTGCCACCCCACACAATCAATCCACGAAACTTCGCGGCCCGTTACGGTCGCGCGCGAGGTCTGCCATTGCACGCTCACCAGAAGTCTTCCGCTCCCATCGGCTCTCAGGCAGATGAAGCCGCGGGCAACGGGGTCTCACAGCAGCCTTCAAATCTGAGGGCCATTGAGTCGACGCTGCCAGCGCCGGCAGCCACGCCTTCTGTCCCGACCGCAGTTGCGGATGCGGAGTTCAAGGCGCAGCTGGTGACAATGATCCCGCACCTGCGTGCGTTTGCGCGGAGCATTTCGCCGCCAGCCGAAGCGGAGGACCTGGCGCAGGATACAATGCTGCGCGCGTGGACCGCACGCGGCAGTTTTCAGCACGGGACAAATCTCAAGGCCTGGCTGTTCACGATCCTTCGCAACTCCAGCTATTCGCGCGGGCGCCGCGCCTGGCGGACCCAGCCGCTTGATCCTGAAGTGGCGGAGAACATGCTGGTTGCGAACGACAATCCCGAAGCCAATGAAGATCTTGTCGATCTGAGAAACGCCATGCTGGAGCTGTCGTTCGAGCACAGGCAATCGCTTGCCCTGGTGGCTGCGGCGGGTCTGTCTTATGCCGAGGCTGCGGTGATCTGCGGGTGCGCGGTGGGGACGGTGAAGAGCCGCGTGAGCCGCGCCCGTGCGGAGCTGACAGCCAACCTCGAGCGGAGGCAGGTCGGCCAACGCGCGAAAACAACGGTGTCTTCGGCCAGCGCCTTTGAATCCATCATGCAGGAATCGGTGGATATGCAGCGCGGGGAGCCCGACCCTGCCAGCCAGGCCTAGGCTTCGGCCGCCTTGTCCCTGGACAGTGCGGCGGCCAACCCGTTGGGGTGGATTGCCATCATCTGCATGGCGCCGGCGACGCCAGCACGGATTGGCACGAAGATGTGCGTGGCGATACGGCGGTGGGCAACGAAGGAAATGCTATCCAGCGTTTCTTCTTCGGTTTCG
>JAVBYB010000044.1 GCA_030824255.1 bacterium | reverse complement strand
CCACGCCTGATCCTTCAGCGGGAAGGAGGATTGCGTCGGCGCCTCCGGCGCGGCTTTGCCGGAATGGACGGCGCGCAGCGCCAGCGCGAGGCGGGCGGCGGCGGGCTTCAGCAGGCCGGGCAGCCAGACCGCAACGCGGCCGGATTTCACACCCGTTGCGGCCAGCATGGCGCGATCTTCGCCGGAGAGCTGGAAGGCTGGTCCCGCATTGCGCCGGTCGAACGCCGCGCCGGTCTCCAGCAGCTGGTAGGCCGCGCCCCGCGCCGCGCCGCGCAGGTCCTTGCCATCGAGAGTCTCACGCAGGGCATGAAGCGCGGTGAGCTGTGTCTTCGCATGATCGGCAAACCAGCGTGTCAGACGCTCAAGTGCAGCATCGCGGTCTGCCGCCGATGCATCGCGGGCGCCGATCAGTTCGACGCGCGGCGCGTGCCAGTCCGCGCCAGCGACCAGTTTCGCGACGGGATAGCTGTCGTGGATGATCGCGGCCTGCACGGCGTCGAAGGCCAGATCCGTGTCAGGGGCTTGCGAGATGATCGCGAGTCGCCGCTCGATGATGGGGCGTAGCGCCTTGAGCGCGGCCCCACGCAGCGCACGGCCGGCCAGTGTTTCGCCAGCCGCTTCGGCGTGGAAGACGAGGCCTTCGAGGCGGCCGACCGCATGGCCGCCGACGAGAACCTCGCCAGTGGGGCCGATCTCGGCGGGAGCGTCCTCTTCCGAATTCAGATGCTTCAGCAACGCCGATGTACGGCGATCGACGAAGCGGTTCATCAGCGCCTGGTGCAGCGCATCCGACAGCCTGTCCTCGATCTCGCGCGTGCGTCCGCGCCATGTCTCGGCATTGAGCAGCCAGTCGCCCCGGTTGGCGGCGTAGGTCCAGGTGCGGATTTCGGCGAGGCGATGCTGCAGGTTATCGATCTCGCCCTCGGTGCGATCGAGGCGCTCCACTTGCTGGAACATCCACTCGTCACCGATGCGTGCATCCGGCTCGATCAGCTTTTCGACAATGTTTTGCACCAGTTTCATGTGGGCGTCCGGCCCGTACTTGCGGAAGTCGGGCAGGGTGCAGAGATCCCATAGCCGGCGCACGTGTGCGTGCGTGCGCGCGGCGCGGCGCACATCCTCGTCCTGGGCCAGCGAGGCCAGCGTCGTCTCGTCCAGCGCCTCGGGCGCGCGGCGCAGGATCACGTCCGGCGATGACCGGCGCAACGACCGCAGCAGTCCATCAATGCTTGACCAGTCGAGGTTTGAATTGCGCCAGTTGAGGAAATCGACCGGCTCGAAATGGTGATTGACGATGCGCTCGACGGTTTCCTCGTCCAGTGTTTCGCAGTCGGCTGTCTCTCCGAACGAGCCGTCATCGCGGAAACGGCCGGCGCGTCCCGCGATCTGCGCCAGCTCGTCGGCGCGAAGGGGGCGGCGCTGGCGGCCGTCGAACTTCCGGCGCGAGGCGAACGCGATGTGACCCACGTCGAGGTTGAGGCCCATGCCGATGGCGTCAGTGGCGACGATGTAGTCGACCTCGCCGCTCTGGTAGAGCTCCACCTGTGCGTTGCGCGTGCGGGGGCTGAGCGCGCCCATGATCACGGCGCAGCCGCCGCGCTGGCGCTTCAGCAGCTCAGCAATGGCGTAGACCTCTTCGGATGAGAACGCGACAATCGCCGAGCGTTTGGGCAGCTTGGTGATCTTCATCGGTCCGGCATAGCTGAGCTGCGAGAAGCGCTCGCGGCGTTCGCCATCAATGTCGAGGTCGAGACGCTCGAGGGCAGGGCGCATGGTGTCGGCGCCGAGCAGCATGGTTTCGTGGCGGCCACGGGCATGCAGGATGCGGTCGGTGAAGACGTGGCCGCGGTCCGGGTCCTGTGCCAGCTGGATCTCGTCGATGGCGATGAAATCCGCGCCTTCGGAAACGGGCATCGCCTCGACCGTGCAGGCGAAATAGCGCGCGCCCGGCGGCTTGATCCGCTCCTCCCCCGTGATGAGCGCGCAGGCCTTCTCGCCCTTCTGCTTGACCATCTTGTCGTAGATCTCGCGCGCCAGCAGGCGCAGCGGCAGGCCGATCATCCCCGTGCCGTGCGCAAGCATCCGCTCCACGGCCAAGTGTGTCTTGCCGGTGTTGGTGGGGCCGAGAATGGCCCGGATACGCTGATTATCTCTGGCGGCCAGGTGCGGCGCTCCCGGATAGGGGAAGATCAGGCGGTGGCGAGGCGGTGCGCGGACGCGCGCTGTCGGTTCGCAGCGAGGGGGGTGGCTTTACAGGGCATGATGGGGCGCCAGTGCATGTCCGTCTTCCCAATGGACCCGTCCGGTCCTGATTCAAACGTTGGGGGTGCGCAGGCGCAGGGTCAACGGGTCAAGCTGTGGATAGAATGAGCAACAGCCCGGGATTGCAGGCCGGCTTCCGCAACCCGTTGAATCAAGGCTATCAGGGCCGCGCGGGAACATTTGCGGTGAGGCCACCCCGGAACTTGACAGGCCGGGCCTCCCCCACTATCCACCCCGCTTCGCTTTCAGCGCATGGCCGAAAGCCCCGTTTTATGGGCTTTTCC
The DNA here is from genome assembly GCA_030824255.1 of bacterium. Classification (GTDB taxonomy): domain Bacteria; phylum Pseudomonadota; class Alphaproteobacteria; order Caulobacterales; family Hyphomonadaceae; genus UBA7672. The sequence goes on along the minus strand of JAVBYB010000044.1, from coordinate 1,066 downwards.
GACCGTGCAGACGACCTAGGAAAGGTGGGCCATGTCCCGCGTTTGTGAACTGACCGGCAAAAAGCCCATGGTTGGCAACACTGTCAGCCACTCGAACATCAAGACCAAGCGGCGCTACCTGCCGAACCTGGTGAACGTTACCGTTCACTCGGACGCGATGGGCCAGTCCTACTCGGCGCGCGTTTCGGCCGCGGCTCTCCGCACGATCGACAAGCGCGGCGGCCTCGACGGCTTCCTTGCCAAGGCCAAGGACGACGAGCTGTCGTCCAAGATGCTCAAGGTCAAGAAAGAGATCGCCAAGCGGGCTGCTGCAGCCGCCTAAGGCGTTCCTCTTCTCTCGGAACACGGATAAACCCCTCGCTGTCATGGCGAGGGGTTTTTCATGCGCGCTTTGTGGGCTGGTGTCGCGTTTCTGGGGCTGATGGCCTGCGAACAGCAGGCGGCGGGGCCCGTGCCCGACGCGATCTTCCACGGCGGCACGATCTACACCGGCGTGGATGGGCAGCTCCCGGCCACCGCCGTCTCGGTGAAGGACGGCCGCATCGTCGAGGTCGGCGCGGCGGAAGAACTCCTTAATACGGCGGGCGAGGCGACCGAACTGGTCGATCTCGATGGCGCATTTCTTTATCCGGGCTTCACGGACGCCCACGCGCATCTCTATGGCATCGGCGAGCGCGAGGAGACACTGGACCTCGATCAGGTTGCCTCCATCGCGGAGCTGGTGACGGTGGTGGGCGAGGCAGCTTCGGCGCTCCCGGCGGGGCAGCCGCTCGTGGGCGGCGGCTGGATCGAGACGCACTGGCCGGAGAAGCGATTCCCGACGCGGCAGGACCTGGATGCGGTGACGGGCGATCGGCCTGTCGTGCTCTCGCGGGCGGATGGCCATGCGCTGATCGCGAACACAGCGGCGCTGAAGGCCGCTGGGCTGGATGGCAAGCCGGCGAGCCAGCCCAGCGGCGGCCGTATCGAAGTAGACGCGCAGCTTCATCTCGCCGGCGGCGGCCATCGCATTCAGCGTCGCCATGTGCGGGCCAAGGGCGGACATGTTGTGGAGGCCCGTCCAGCC
>JAVBYB010000301.1 GCA_030824255.1 bacterium | reverse complement strand
TGGGCCCGAAGGTGGGCGCCAAGGCCCCCGCCTTCACTGTGACGACAACGGGCGGCGCGACCCGCAATCTGCAAAATGTGGCGGGAGATAAGGGCGCAACGCTGGTTTTCGTGCGCTCAGCGGATTGGTGCCCGTTCTGCAAGCTCCAACTCAACAACCTGAATGAGGTCGCCGGCGAACTCGACGCGATGGGCTGGCCCGTGACCGCGATTTCCTACGACTCGACGCAGGTTCTTGAGGCATTTTCAAAGGCAGGCGGCCTCAAATACAGCCTGATGTCGGACCCGGGCTCCAAGGCCATCGACGCGTTCGGGCTTCGCAACGAGGCGATGAACGGCAAGGCCCGCTTCGAGGGCATTCCGCATCCGATCATCCTGTTCGTGGCCAGGGACGGGACAGTGAAGGCCAAGCTTTATGAAGAAGCCTACCAGAAGCGGCCAACCAGCGAGGTCGTTCTCGAATCGGCGCGAAAGCTGAGATAGGCAGGGCGCCCGGGAACGCCTTGCTTTTCCCTGCTTCCCGCGTATAAACCGCCGCTTCCACAGGACCGGACGGGCTAATGGCATGCCTTCCCGGATCTTATTCAGGGCGTCGCGCCGTTGATTTCGTTGGTTTTTCCGGCGGAATTTTCGGGTCGGACTGTCGCCAACAGGAGACCGAAATGCCGAAGATGAAGACCAAGCAGGCCGCTGCAAAGCGGTTCACCATGACCGCGTCCGGCAAGCTCAAGCGTGGCGTTGCCGGCAAGCGTCACCGACTGATCAGCCACAACTCGAAGTACATCCGCACCAACCGCGGCACCGTCGTGGTTTCGGAAGCGGATACGCCTCGCGTGAAGAAGCAGTTCCTGCCTTACGGCGTGAGCTGAGCTTCTCAATCGCGCTAGCGCGCGCCCCCTGATCAGATAACGGAGTTTCCTATGCCCCGCGCCCGCGGCCGAGTTCCGGCCCACGCCCGTCACCGCAAGGTCATCAAAGCCGCCAAAGGCTTTTACGGCCGTCGCAAGAACACCTTCCGCACAGCCCAGGCCGCCGTCGTCAAAGCCGGCGTCAACGCCTACAAGGGCCGCAAGCAGAAGAAGCGCAATTTCCGCTCGCTCTGGATCCAGCGCATCAACGCTGCCGTCCGTTCGGTCGATGACAAGCTGACGTATTCGCGCTTCATCGACGGCCTGACCAAGGCTGGCCTCGGCGTCGACCGCAAGGTCATGGCCGACCTCGCCATGCACGAGCCGGCTGCGTTTAACGCCCTGGTGGAGAAAGCCCGGGCGGCGCTGGCGGCTTAATCGCCGCCGGTACTTATCTCCGAAGCTTTTCTCCGCTAGTTCCGACCGCATGCGCGGGGCGGACTATGGCCCCGTGCGACCTGAAATCAGACGCACGAGTCCAAGATGGCTATCGAACAACAGGTTGCAGAGATCGAGGCGGACGCCGGCAAGGCGATCGCCTCGGCTTCTGACGAGGCGGCTCTCGAAGCCATCCGCGTCGCCGAGCTTGGCAAGAAGGGCCGCGTCTCCCTGCTGATGCGCGAACTCGGTGGCATGAGCCCCGAGCAGCGCCAGATTGCTGGCCCCGCCCTCAACGGCCTGAAGGATCGCCTCACCGCGACGCTCAACGCTCGCAAGGCCGATCTCGAACTCGCCGCTCTCAACAAGCGCCTCGAATCCGAACGCGAAGACCTCACCCTGCCCCCGCGCTTTGAGCCGGTGGGTGCGCTGCATCCCGTGATGCAGGTGTTCGAAGAACTCGCCGCCATCTTCGCCGACATGGGCTTCGCCGTCGCCGAAGGTCCGGACATCGAGGACGACTTCCACAACTTCACGGCGCTCAACTTCCCGGCCGGACACCCGGCGCGGGAGATGCACGACACCTTCTTCATGAAGCCCGCCGCCGACGGCACGCGAAAGCTCCTGCGCACGCACACCTCGCCCATCCAGGTGCGCGCGATGCTGAGCTCGAAGCCGCCGATCCGCGTCATTGCGCCGGGCCGCGTCTACAGGAAAGACTGGGACGCGACGCACACGCCGATGTTCCACCAGATAGAAGGCCTCGTGGTCGACGAGACGGTCCACATGGGCCATCTGAAAACCTGCCTCACCGAAGCCTTCTCGCGTTTCTTCGAAGTGCCGACGACGCAGTCGCGCTTCCGCCCGCACTTCTTCCCGTTCACCGAGCCGAGCGCGGAGATGGACATCCGCTGCGACCGCTCCGGCGGCGAGATCAAGATCGGCCAGGGCGATGACTGGCTCGAGATTCTCGGCTGCGGGATGATCCATCCCAACGTGCTGAAATCGTGCGGCATCGACCCGGAGAAATACCAGGGCTTCGCCTTCGGCCTCGGCGTCGATCGCCTCGCCATGCTCAAATACGGCATGCCTGACCTGCGACCCTATTTCGAAGCCGACGTCGAGTGGATCAAGCACTACGGCTTCAAGCCGTGGCTCCTGCCCACCGTCACCGGAGGACTTTCGTGAGCGTCATCGACGCCTATGTCGCGGAACTGCGGAAGAAGGGCGCAAAGTCTGCGTCGCTTCTGCGCCCCGGCATGCCTGACGCGCTCGCCAGGCTGAAGAAGCAGCTCCCGTCCTTGTCGCCGCCCGCGGGCCTCGGCGAACTCTGGAAATGCTTCGACGGCGCAGATGGCGACAACGAACTGCTCGACGATCTCTGGCTCGACGGCACGTTCTATTTCTTCTCGCTCAAGGAAGCTGTCGAGGATTACCGCATCTGTGACGATATCCGCGCGGGCGATCCTGATTTCGAAGAGTACTGGCCGACGGGCTATTTGCCGATCGCCACGCCGGGCGATGGATCCCGCCTGCTTGTCGATTGCGTCGCTGGATCAGAAACCCACGGCAGCGTCTTCGAACTCTTCCATGGCATCGGCATCGCACGCTCCGCAGCTTCCATCGAAGACTATTTCAAGACCGCTCGCGCATGGCTTGATGAAGGCGTCATGACGGTCACTGCCGATGGCAAGCTCGACATTGACCACGAACGCGCAAGCGACATTGCAAGCCGCCTCAACCCTGACTGCGAAAACTGGGCTGCCGATACGGGGACTGACCAATGAAATTCACCCTCCCCTGGCTGAAAGACTATCTCGACACCCATGCCGATCTCGCGGCGATCCTCGAAGCCATGACGATGGCCGGTCTTGAGGTTGAGGAAGCGCACGATCCGCGCGAGGCGCTGAAACAGTTCACCGTCTGCCGCATCGTTTCCGCAGCCCAGCACCCGAACGCCGACAAGCTGCAGGTCTGCCAGGTCGAGACTGTCGACGGCATGAAGGAGATCGTCTGCGGCGGCCTCAACGCCCGCCCCGGCCTCGTCACCGCCTACGCGCCCATCGGCGCCTTCATCCCCGGCTCCGGTATCACGCTGGTTCCCAAGCCCGTGCGCGGCGTCGTCTCCAACGGCATGCTCTGCTCCGGCGGCGAGATGCAGACCGACGAAGACCCCTTCCGCCTGCGCATCGCCCGCTTCGATGACTGGAAGTTCCGCGCCGAAGCGCTCGGTATCTCCGAAGAGCAGGCCATCGCCGACGGCGGCATCATCGAACTGCCGGATACGACGAAAGTCGGCTACCCCGTCGCCGACGCACTCGCCTTGGATACCGTTATCGA
>JAVBYB010000164.1 GCA_030824255.1 bacterium | reverse complement strand
GATGCTGGAGGGCGAATGCACGCTGCGGCTGGGCGAGGAACGGCTGGTGTTCAGGGCGGGCGACTATGTGGTGTTTCCCGCCGGCGCAAAGGTCGGGCATTGCCTGATCAACGAGACGGACCGCGATTGCAGGTATGTGGTGATCGGGGAGAACAATCCGAACGAGGCTTGCGTCTATCCGGATTCGAACAAGGTTTCGAACCGCTGGCTGGGCGAGCGCTATGATCGCGCGGCGCAGCGGGAGTATTGGGATGGGGAGGAGTAGCTGGCGTTTGCGAGCCCGCCCTCATGGTTCGACGGACGCCGCTTCGCGGCTGCTTACCATGAGGGCTTCACAGCACCCTGCCGCGAGGCGGGCAGATCATCGTAGCGCTTGATCTCGCGGCGCAACCAGCACGCCCGATGCGAGAACGGGCACGAGATAGCCGGTCATCAGCGCGGTATTCGACACGGCGTTGAGCCAGAAGCCCGTGGCGACTGACAGGGCGCTGTCGATCACGAACCAGACGATGGCGCCAACCGTCGCAAGACGCCACACGGGGGCTGAGCGCGCGCCGAGCAGATGCGCCGCCATGAACAGGGCGAGGAAGGTAATTCCCCATCCCATGGTGACGGCGCCCATGAGCGCAACGCTGAAGCGAAGATGCGGCGTCCATACGATGGGATCGGGATGCAGTATGCCGAACAGCGCCTCGGCGGCGCCGTCCGTGAGATCGAGACCGCCGCCCGCTAGAACGAGGCCGAAGACGATGACAGCCACGCCCCACACATTCAGCCAGTTGCGCCAGAAACCAGACATGCCTGCCCTCCCCATGCGTGGACATGATCAGACTAACCGACGCGCGCGGAGATCCAATTACGTCTCAGGTAATGCCCGTACGCGCTGCGCGGTCACGACTCGGCGCCCGCGCCCTTCAGCAGCAGCGGATCAATCTCGCCCGCGTGCGGCATCGCCTTTGCGAAGTCGAATGTGCCCTGCTCCAGCATCTCCTTCGCGGCGGTGATCATCGCGCTTGTGGCGGCGGCGTGCAGCATGCCGCCAGTGGAGATGCGTTTGACGCCGAGCGCGCCGACCTCTGCAACCGTGAGCTGTTCCTTGCGCGGGCCGCGCACGATGTTGAACGGAAGGTCGATGGCCGCGATCACGGCGCGCACTTCTTCCGATGTGTTGAGGCCCGGCGCGAAGAGAACGTCGGCGCCGGCTTCCTGATAGGCCTGCAGGCGCTGGATCGTGTCGGCAAGGTCGGCGCGGCCATGCAGGTAGTTTTCGGCGCGGGCGCACAGCATGAATTTGAACGGCAGCTTGCGGGCAGCTTCGGCGGCGGCGCGGATGCGGTCTGCGGCGGCTTCGATCGAATGGATGGGGTTGTGGCGATCGCCCGTGAAATCCTCGATCGAACCGCCGACGAGGCCGGCTTCGGCGCCCTGGCGGATGGTCTCGGCGCAGTCTTCGGGCCTGGGGCCGAAGCCGTCTTCGAGATCGGCGGCGAGCGGAATGTCGATCATCGGCGCCATGGCGCGGATGTGGGCCATGACATGCTCGCGCCCGGCATTGTAGTCTGGGAAGCCGATCGAGCGGGCATAGCCGGCGCTTGTCGTGGTCAGCGCCTTGTAGCCGAGGCCGGCGAGGATGCGGGCGGAGCCGGGGTCCCACGGGTTGGGGATGACGAAGACGCCGGGCGCGGCGTGAAGCGCCTCGAACGCTGCGGCTTTTTCCGTCTGTGTTTTCGGCATGACCAGGCCTTTCTGTTCTGCACGCAGTCTAGCGATGCAGGATCGGGCGACTACGCCGAATTTCTGACAGGAATGAGCAGGCTGGCTTGCCGCCGCGCCCGGCGCATCGCAAGACTCAGGGCAATCTCGGGAGGACTTCATGCGCTTGTTCATTCTGGCCGCCGCCATGGCGACGGTTGCTCCGGCGGCCCTTGCCCCGGCTGCCATGGCGCAGAATGTCTACGTCACGGCGGACCGCATGCTGGACGTGACGACGGGGCGAATGGTGCAGAACCCGGCCATCATCATTCAGGACGGGATGATCACGCAGGTGGGCGCGCGCGACAGGCTGCAGGTGCCCTCCGCTGCGGAGGTGATCGAGCTGCCGGGCGTGACGCTGTTGCCCGGACTGATCGACATGCACACGCATCTTGATGGCGATCCGACGCTGGGCGGCTTCACGGGCATCAGCCTTCCGGACGCCTATGCGGCGATCATCTCCGTGCCGAATGCGAAGGCCACGCTGGAGGCGGGCTTTACCACCGTGCGCAATGTTGGCTCGGGCAGCTGGGACGACATTGCGCTGAAGGCGGCGATCGAGATGGGCAAGGTGCCGGGGCCGCGCATTGTGCCGGCCGGGTATTCGTTCGGCGCGACGGGCGGGCATTGCGACATCACCGGCCTCTCGCCCTCATTCGACGCGGCGAGCCCCTACAATGCCGACAGCCCGGACGAGGCGCGCAAGCGCGTGCGCGAGATCCGCAAATACGGCGCCGAGGTGATCAAGATCTGCGCGACGGGCGGGGTATTCTCGCACAACACCGAGCCAGGCCAGCAGCAGATGACGCTCGCCGAGATGAAGGCGGTGGCGGACGAGGCGCACATGTGGGGGCTGAAGGTGGCGGCGCACGCGCACGGCGCATCCGGCATCCGCGATGCGGCGCTGGCGGGGATCGACACGGTGGAGCATGCGAGCCTGATCGACGACGAGGGCATCGCGGCGGCGAAGAAGATGGGCACCTACCTGTCGATGGACATTTACAACACGGAGTACACCCAGTCCGAGGGACCGAAGAACGGCGTGATGGAAGACAATCTGCGCAAGGACCGCGAAGTGGCGGAGGTTCAGCGGCAGGGGTTCAAGCGCGCGTTGGCTGCGGGCGTGAAGATGGTCTACGGCACGGATTCGGGCGTCTATCCGCACGGCGACAATGGCAAGCAGTTCGCCGTGATGGTGCGCTATGGCGCAACGCCGCTGCAGGCGATCCAGATCGCGACGCTGAACTCCGCCGAGGCGCTGGGCTGGAAGGACAAGGTGGGCGTCATCAAGCCCGGCGCGTTCGGCGATCTGGTTGGCGTGACGGGCGATCCGACGCGCGATGTCACCGTGCTGGAGCGGCCGGTGTTCGTGATGAAGGGCGGCGAGACGGTGAAAGCGCCGGAGTAGGCGTTAGACCTCGATCAGCAGCGCAGTTGCATCGTCGGCGGTCTTGAAACGGCCGATCCTGGCGTCGTCGTCGGATGAGGTTTCCATCTCGCGCAGTTCACGCATCAGCTCGCCGAGGCCGCGCGCGGCCACGGCATCGATCAGCTGTTCGTCGGTGTAGCGGCCATAAGGAGAGACGAGGCGATAGTAGCCGTCCGTCATCACCAGCGCCTTCGTGCCGGCGGGGGCGTCGCAATCCTGATAGACGATATGCGCGGCGGCTTCCGGCTGGACGCCGAACACCCAGTAGCCGTTCGGCGTGTTGTGGATCGCGCGCACATTGGCGAGCCATTGCAGCCGCTCCTCGAAGGAGAGCTCCATCACCTTCTTCGCGCGGCCCTGCTCATCGGAGGCCTTGGTGGTTTCCCCGAACGTGGTGACGACGCCATCGGGCGTCTTCACGATGCAGATCGAGTCGCCCAGCGTC
>JAVBYB010000536.1 GCA_030824255.1 bacterium | reverse complement strand
GCGCGCGGCCGGCACGGAAACCGGCGAGTTGTCGGCGCCGGAACTCGCCATCACGATCGCCACGACGCTGTTTGTGGTCTGCGCCATGGTCGTGGCGCTGCACCATCTCGTCTCGCCGAAGACATCGTGGTGGCTGAAGCCGGTGGCGCTGGTCTTCTATCTGGTGTTCGCCGTTTGGTCGGTGGGCTTCGGTTACGGCTTCTTCTGGAAGGAGCTCGCCGGGCAGGAATTCACCCGCAAGCAGTTCGTCGCCGTCACCGGCCAGATGGCCACGGCGGTGGAGCGCGCGGCGGGCGCAGCTTCCGCCGCTGAACTTGCGACGCAGGATGCTGCTGCCACGGCGCGCGGCCGGGCGCAGGAAGAAGCCACGCAGGGCGGCACATGCGCCAACCGCCCGGGCTCGGTTCCGGGCGAGGGGCCCCTGATGCGCAGCCGCTTCTCCTTTGCCGACCGCGCCGAAGGATTGCGCACAGAGCTCCGCCGCGACTGGATCGCCCCCATCGCCGATCAGGGCGGGCGCCTGCGCCTTCAGGCCGACGCCCTCGCACGTGGAGCTGTGCCGGGCGCCGCGTCAGCCCGCCCGCAGGCCGAGCGCGACCTGCTCGACAAGCTTGCGCGCGCGCCGCTGCTACCGTCCGCTGAACGTCGCGCGCTCTTCACGGCCGTGCACGAAGACGCCCGCGCCTTTGCCGCGAAGGCCAACGATCTGCGCGCCTTGCATGCCAACGGCTTTGCACAGCGCCTCACGGACCTCGCCAGAGACGTCGGGCCCGATCCGACACGCCCCGGCTCGCCAGATCCCGGCCGCGCCGCCGATCCGGGGTATTGCTGGGATGTGGTGCTGGGAGAGAAGCTGATCGCCGCAGCGGAGAAAGTCCGCAGCGTCGAGGACGTCGTGGTGCCGCCGTTCGAGTTCCTGGAAGGCCCCAAAGCCACGCGCGCCGCCTTCTTCGGCCTGATCGGCTGGCTCGCTTCCGCCTTCGGCATCGACGTGCAGGGCGACGAACAGTTCGTCTTCGACGACAAGGCCTTCCTTGCCCTGTTTGCCTCCATCGCCGTCGATCTCGGGATTGTCTTTCTTACATTGATGGGCGTGGCGGGTCAGGTTGGCGGCGGCGGCAATCGCGCGGCCAAGGGGCAGGGCCGCCCCACGCCGCCGCGCCTCTCGGGCATTCTGGACTAGTCGCGCGGGAACATCGCCATGTAGGGCTGCGCCTCTTCCAGCACGCGCGCGAAGGCAGGGCGCGACCTCAGCCGGTCGAGATAGCGCGCCGCGCCGGGATGATCCTCGGTGAAGGGGGCGACCTGGTTGGCGTAATACAGCGCAGGCGCCGCCGCACAGTCCGCCATGGTAAAGGTAAGCCCCGTCGCCCAGCCGCCGGAGCTCATGTCACGATCCACCAGCGCCAGCGCGATCTCCAGCTCCGCACGATTGCGGGCAACGCCTGCCGGGTCTTTCTGGTCGGCAGGCCGTATGCGATCAGCCACGATGCGCTGCATCTTGTCGTGCACGTAGAGATCGTAGAACCGGTCCGACAGGCGCACGCGCAGGGCGAGATCCTTGTCCGCCGGGATAAGCTTCGCCGCCTCGGGATACTTCGCCGCGAGGTATTCGATGATGATGCTCGATTCCGGAAACGCCTTTCCAGTGTCTTCGTCCACCAGCACCGGGAACTTGCCCAGCGGCGTCATCCGCACAAAGCGCTCGCGCGCATCCGGATCGGACAGGTCGACGATCTCCTGCTCGAACGGAATGCCCGTCTCGTACAGCGCGATGAGCGTCTTCCAGCAATAGGACGACAGGGGATGCATGTAGAGACGCAGGGCCATTGAACACTCCAGATTGAAGGAACGCCTAGCCCGGCCTGCACGCCCTAGCCAGCGCCACGCACAGCGCTACCGCGCTTGGGTTCGACAAACGTGAAGCCCTAGATCTTGTCCGCCTGCCGTTTTGTCCAAGTGTAGAGCCCCCAGGCCAGCGCGACGAGGGCGACGACTCCTGCGATCATCGGGTAGACGCCGCTCCAGGCATCTGCGGGGATGAACGCGAACGGCGCGCCGTTGTCGAAGCCCACAATGACGCCAGCAAGAAAGACATTGAACAGGCTTTCGCCCACAATGAGGCCTGACGCCATCAGGATGCCAAGGCGGCGTGCGGACTCCGGCTTCTTGCTCCTTCTGGCGACCCACTTGTCATAGACCGTGCCGATGATGGCGCCGATGGTGACGGTGACTGTCACGGCCATGGGCAGGTAGATGCCGATGCCCACCGCCAGTGGCGGTAGCTTCATGCGCTTCTTCGTGATGCGCGTGAGGATCTCATCAACCGCGATGATGACCACGCCAAGAAGCGCCCCATAGCCGAGAAGATCCCAGCGCGGATCGCCGCCGATCACGCCGACCGCGAGGCTGGAGATCAGGGTCGCCTGCGGAGCGGACAGCGTTTCCGTGCCAGAGACGGTTGCGGGCGGGCCGCCCTCGAAGCCGAACGCGCTGTTCAGCATGTTGAGGAGGAACGGGATCACCAGCGAGCCCGCGACCACGCCGACGATCAGCGCCGTCTGCTGGCGCCAAGGCGTTGCCGCGACGAGCTGGCCGGTCTTCAGGTCCTGCAGGTTATCGTTCGAGATCACGGCGACCGCGAAGACGATGCCGGTGATCAGAAGCGCGAACGCGATAATCGACGGATCGAAGGGAATGTTGAAGAGCTGCATCGCGCCGAGCATCAGCACGGACGCGACAAGGATGGCGAGAATGCCAACTCCCGACACTGGGCTGTTCGACGAACCGATGAGTCCCGCCATGTAGCCGCATACGGAGGCGACAACGAGGCCAATCACGACCACATACAGAAGGCCGCCGGCGACGATGGCTGGCGCGCTGGCTGCCAGCGGCGTGCCCTGCGTGAATGTCCACAGCAGCACGCCAATCGCGCCGAGCGTCACGGCCGAGATGATGCCGACGAGCCCGATCGGAATGTCCTGCTCGGTGCGGTCCAGCTCTTCATGCGAGGCGCGCTTGCGTTGTGAGGCGAGAGCCGAAGCGATGCCGCTTACCAGCGGCCCGATGAGCTTCAGCAGCGTCCAGATCGCGGCGATGCCGATCGCGCCCGCGCCGATGCGGCGCACCTGTCCGCCCCAGACGGCGCCGGCGGCTTCTTCTGCTGCGCCTTCCGTGCCCTGCACCGCGGTCATGATCGGCACGAGAATGCCCCATGCGAGCACCACGCCAGTGAACATCGCAAGACCCACGGCGAGGCCCACAAGGTGCCCCGCGCCAAGCAACGCCAGCTGCATACCCCCGCCAATGCCGGTCGCTGCCGGGCCGATGCGGAAGAACGCCGCCGCTTCGCCAGCGAACGCGCGCGCCGAGACAAGGAAGGCAAAGATCGCCGAGCCGATCGACCCCACCACAACTGTGAGGAGCCCCGCCTTGTTCTCGCGCACGGCGGATTCGCTCTGGTCCGCGCCACGCGAGCCGACTTTCAGAACCTCGGCAGCGGCAACGCCCTCCGGGTAGGGCAGGTCGGAGTTGATCACGAGTGCGCGGCGCAGCGGGATCGAGAACGTAACGCCAAGAATGCCGCCGAACGCGCAGATCAGGAAGGACTGCCAGAACGGGAATTCAACCCACCACCC
>JAVBYB010000087.1 GCA_030824255.1 bacterium | reverse complement strand
CCGGCGGCTGTTCGACAAACTGGCCGCGCATCAGCACGCGGGTGACGTCGGAGCGCAGATCGCTGAGCAGACGCTCGAACAGGGTGAACGCCTCGTTCTTGAACTCGTTCAGCGGGTCGCGCTGGGCATAGCCGCGCAGGTGGATGACCGAGCGCAGCTGGTCGAGATGCCAGAGGTGCTCGCGCCAGCGCGTGTCGACAGCCTGAAGCAGGATGTGCTTCTCGAGCATCCGCATACGCTCTTCGCCGACCATGGCGGTCTTCTGGGCGTAGTAGTCGGTGGCGGCAGCGTTGAGCCTCTCGGCGATTTCGAGCGTCGCGACGCCTTCTTCCATGGCCCATGCACGCACCGGAACGGGCAGGCCGAGAACCTCGGCGACTTCCTCTTCCAGCTCGGTCAGGTTCCACTGGTCCTGGTAGACCTTCTCCGGCATGTGACGGTTGCACATGTCGTTGATGAGCTGCGTGCGCATCTCGGTGACGGTGTCCGTCACGCTCGCCGAGCGCATGAACTCGATGCGTTGTTCGAAGACGGCCTTGCGCTGGTCGTTGGTGACGTCGTCGAATTTCAGCACGTTCTTGCGCATCTCGAAGTTGCGCTGTTCGACGCGCTTCTGCGAGGTTTCGAGCGCCTTGTTCATCCACTTGTGGGTGATGGCCTCGTCTTCCTTGATGCCGAGGCCGCGCATGATGGCGTCGAGGCGTTCGGCGGCGAAGATGCGCAGCAGGTCATCCTCGAGGCAGATGTAGAATTTCGAGCGGCCGGGATCGCCTTGACGGCCGGTACGGCCGCGCAGCTGGTTGTCGATGCGGCGGCTTTCGTGACGCTCGGTCGCGAGAACGTAGAGGCCGCCGGCGGCCAGCGCCTCGGCCTTCTTCGCGGCAATATCGACGGCGATCTTCGCGTGGAGCTGCTTGAGCTCTTCATCGGTCAGCTCGCGGCCGAGCTTTTCGATCATGGCGGCGCTTTCGTCAGCCACGAGCATGTCGAGGTTGCCGCCAAGCTGGATGTCGGTGCCGCGGCCAGCCATGTTGGTGGCGACGGTGACGGCGGCGGGAACGCCGGCCTGGGCGATGATGCGGGCTTCTTGCTCGTGATGGCGGGCGTTCAGCACCTGGTGCGGAATGCGCTCGGCAGACAGGAGGTTGGAGAGGATTTCCGACTTCTCGATCGAGACCGTGCCGACGAGCACGGGCTGCTTGCGGCGGACGCAATCGCGGATGTCGGCGATGATCGCCTTGTATTTCTCTTTCGCCGTCCGGTAGACGACGTCGTCTTCGTCGATCCGCTTGACCGGACGGTTGGTCGGAATCTCGAAGACTTCCAGCTTGTAGATGTCGGAGAATTCCTGCGCCTCGGTCGAGGCCGTACCGGTCATGCCGGCGAGCTTGTCGTACAGGCGGAAATAGTTCTGGAAGGTGATCGAAGCCATCGTCTGGTTTTCAGGCTGGATCTTCGTGCGTTCCTTCGCCTCGATCGCCTGGTGGAGACCTTCGGAGAGGCGGCGGCCCTGCATCATGCGGCCGGTGAACTCGTCGATCAGGACAACCTCGCCATTCTTGACGATGTAGTCCTTGTCCTTGTTGAACAGCTTGTGGGCGCGCAACGCCTGGTTGGCGTGGTGGACCAGCGTGATGTTCGCGGGCTCGTAGAGCGAGCCCTGCAGGATGCCGGCCTGCACCATCAGTTCTTCGATCTTCTCATTGCCGGTCTCGGAGTAGACGACCGAGCGCTGTTTCTCGTCGAGCGTGAAGTCCTCGCTGTCGAGCATCGGGATGATCGCGTCGATCGCCTGATAGAGCTCGGAGCGGTCGTCGGTCGGGCCGGAGATGATGAGCGGGGTGCGGCTTTCGTCGACGAGGATGGAGTCGACCTCGTCCACGATGGCGAAGCGGTGGCCGCGCTGGGACATGTCGGCCAGCGAGTACTTCATGTTGTCGCGGAGATAGTCGAAGCCGAACTCGTTGTTCGTGCCGTAGGTGATGTCGCAGGCGTAGGCGGCGCGGCGCTGGGCGTCGTCGAGCCCGTGCACGATCTTGCCGACCGACAGGCCGAGGAAGCGATAGACCTTGCCCATCCAGTCCGCGTCGCGGTTGGCGAGGTAGTCGTTGACGGTCACGACGTGGACGCCGCGGCCTTCCAGGGCGTTCAGGTAAACCGGCGCTGTCCCGACAAGAGTCTTGCCCTCGCCGGTGCGCATTTCGGCAATGCCGCCCTTGTGGAGAACGATGCCGCCGATCAGCTGCACGTCGAAATGACGCAGGCCCAGGGAGCGCTTGGCGCCCTCGCGTACCGTAGCGAAAGCCTCCGGAAGGATGTCGTCGAGCTTGGCGCCATTGGCGACCTGCTGGCGGAAATCCTTCGTCCGCTGGCGCAGGGCGTCGTCGGAGAGGGCCTCGGTAACGGGCTCCAGAGCGTTGATGCGTTGAATGATCGACTTGTAGGGCCTGATCTTGCGATCGTTCACAGACCCGAAGATTTTCTGGGCAATCCCGAGCATTTAGCCTATCCGCTACCAGCCTCGCGCGATCCGCAATTGGTCGCGGTGTTCCCTCTATATAGTGTATACGGGGGAATTATCCGGCCTCGGCTACACCCGCACGAGACCCGGAATTCCACCAATCTTCCGGTGGGGAAACTCCCTCGACTTGCGCGTTGCCGAGACGTAAGGACCAGCATTCCCAGTGTCAATTGGCGCACTGGGCGGCCCTGACTGCCCCAGGACGGCTTTAGCAGCTTGAGGAGCCTCAGCATGGCTTTTGGGACACGCCTCGCGTTGTCGGCAGCGCTGGCCGCCTGCCTCATGGCGTCAGCCTGTGGGGAGGAGGAGCGCCCCGCAGCTGAATATGTCGCCGGAGACCCTTCCGCAGAGGCGGCAAGCGTCAATGGTCAGATCATCTACGTTTCGGACGTGGAACTCGAAGCCCACATGAAAGGCGTCCTCAAGGCTGGCGAAACGCTGGCGCCGGACAGCCCCGAGTTCGACGAGATCCTGGACGAACTCATCGAGATCAAGCTGCTGGCGATGGAGGCCATCGGGCGCGGACTGGATGAAGACCCCGAGGCGCGCCATCGGCTGAACACGGCGCGCGACAACATCCTCGGCAACATCCTGATCGAGCACGTCGCCGCTGAAGAGATCGACGAGGCGTCGATCCGCAAGATGTATGAGGCGCAGGTCCAGCTGCTTGAGCCCCAGATGGAAGACGAGGCGCGCGTGCGCCACATTCTGGCAAGGTCGAAAGACGAGATCGACAAGATTGCCGCCGAGCTGCGCACGGGCGTGGACTTCACGGTGCTGGCGGCGCGTCGTTCGGCCGACGAGGCGACGCGGCTCGATGGCGGCGATCTCGGTTACATGACGGCCGACGAGGCGACGCCGGAGTTCGCACGCGTGATCCGCGAAGTGCCTGAGGGCGGGGTGTCGCGTCCGTTCGAGGACAGCCAGGGCTGGCACATCGTGAAGATCGACCAGCTGCGCAAGCGCAGGCCGCCTTCGATGGAAGACCTGCGCGACACGATCGAGCGTTACCTGCGCAGCCAGCAGCTGGAAAAGATCCTGAAAGACCTTCGCTCGGACGCGGAGATCGTGAAGAAGAACGCGCCGCGTTCCGCGCGTCTCGACAAGCCGGCTGCTGCTG
>JAVBYB010000194.1 GCA_030824255.1 bacterium | reverse complement strand
TCACGTGCGTCGCGCCAACACCAAGAAGGGGTCGAAGCGCAACATTCTCGCGCACTACGACCTCGGCAATGATTTCTACGCCGCCTGGCTCGACCCCACGATGACCTACTCGTCAGCGATCTTTACCGCGCCGGACCAGTCACTGATGGAAGCCCAGCTCGAAAAGTACCGCGCCATCGCCCGCAGCGTGAACCTCAAGGCCGGCGACCATGTGCTTGAGATCGGCTGCGGCTGGGGCGGTTTCGCTGAAGTCGCAGCGAAGGAGTTCGGCGCGCGGGTGACGTCGATCACCATCTCGGATGCTCAGCACGCCTACGCCACGCAGCGCATGAAGGAAGCCGGCCTCTCCGACCGAGTCGACATCCTGATGAAGGACTATCGCGATCTCACCGGGAAGTTCGATGCCGTGGTGTCCATCGAGATGTTCGAAGCTGTCGGACAAGAATACTGGCCCGGCTATTTCGGCAAGATCGCGGACGTTCTGAGGCCAGGCGGCAAGGCGGGACTGCAGATCATCACAATCCATGACCGCGAGTTCGAGCACTATCGCAAGCGCGCCGACTTCATCCAGCGCTACATCTTTCCGGGCGGCATGTTGCCTTCGGTGGAGAAACTCAAGGAACACACCGAACGCGCCGGCATGGGCTTCGGCGTCGACCTCATGTTCGCCCATGACTACGCAAGAACGCTGGATATCTGGGGCGAGCGCTTCGAACGCGCCTGGGATCGCATCAAGGGCGGCAAGTTCGACGAACAGTTCCGTCGCATGTGGCTCTACTATCTCGGCTACTGCTCGGCCGGTTTCCGCACTGGCCGCATCGACGTCGGCCAGTTCGTCCTGACCAAGCCGGAATAGGCAGCAGGAAGCGTCTGCCTTGCCGACGCGATCCCGCGTGCGCGTGGAGTGCGTGCCTGCGACACGCGCCCGTCGTGGAGGTTTTGGTGTTTGGCGAAGGCCGGCGTTGACGGACAGCCTCCTGAACCGAGGATCAAACGCCTCTACGTTTTCATCAGGCGGGCGAGCCTTACGGCAGTCTTACCCGCGATGCGCGCAAACAACGGCGTGAAGTTCCATATTACCAGAATTTCATCGAAAGAATCATCGCGATCTGCCGAAATATCGAGCGGACGCAACGTCACCCCCAATTGACGCAAAGCCCGTGCGGACTTTGTCATTGCGCAGTGACTGTCAGCTCTCTGACTGGGTGCCCGCATCGCAGTTGCGGGCCCTGAAAAATCGACAGTCGGTCAGGTAATTGGAGGGACGAGATAATGCGTAGAGGCACATTGGCTGGCCGGCTCAGCCGGTCGGTCGCAATCGGCGTGCTTGCTGCCGCCACAAGTCTGCCTGCGATCGCGCAACAGACCGCACCGCAGACCGTCGAAACGACAACGCCTGCCGAACCCCAGGCAGATGAAGGCAGCGCCCGCGTCACCATCACAGGCTCGCGCCTGCAACAACAGTTCGAATCCGCCTCGCCGATGACGGTGATCGTCGCCGAAGACGCCGCCTCTCAAGGCATCAGCGACGTCGCCTCGCTCCTGCGCACCACCACCGTCGCCGCCGGCTCGCCGCAGATCACCGCCGTCACCTCCACCGCCTTCGTTCAGGATGGCGGCATCGGCGCGGAAACGATCTCGCTGCGCGGCCTCGGCGCAAACCGCACACTGGTGCTGCTGGATGGCCGCCGCGCCGGTCCCGCCGGCACGCGCGGCTCTGTTGGCGCCTTCGACTTCAACGTGCTCCCGCTCTCTGCGGTCGAGCGCGTCGAAATCCTGAAGGACGGCGCCTCCTCGATCTACGGTTCGGATGCCGTGGCTGGCGTTATCAACGTCATCACCAAGAAGGGTGACGGCCTCGACTTCGACGTCTTCGGCTCAATGCCGGAAGCAGGTGGCGGTGAAGAGTTCCGCATCAACGGCTCGTGGGGTGAGACGTTCAACGACAACATGCACATCCGCATCACGGCGGACTACTACAACAAACGCGAACTTTCGCGCGGCCAGCGCGACTTCTTCTCGTGCGGCTCGCCCTATGTCTTCCGCGAAGACGGCTCTCGCGCCGATCTCGTTGATCCGCGCACCGGCGACTACACCTGCTCGAACGATCTGCTGTGGGGCCATATCTGGTTCTACGACTACACGCAGGCCGGCGCCGTCACGCGCCCGTGGCAGGCCCGCCCCCAGCTGGTCCAGTACAATTATGACAACAATCTGCAGAACTACCTGCCCGCCAACGGTCAGGGTCCTAACTCTAGCGGCTGGAGCATCCCGAACGGCTGGTTCCCGGTCGGCTATGGCGAGCTGAATGGTCCCGACGCAACGCCCGATCCGTTCTACCAGCCGTCAGCACGGATCTCTGAAGCCGTCCTGAACTACCACCACCCCTATGTCGACGAAGAGTCGCTCTCGCCCGAAACCGAGCGGATGACGGTCTTCGCCAAGGGCGAGTGGGATGTGAACGATGGCATGCAGGTCTATGCCGAAGCCCTGCTCAATCGCCGCGAAACGACCGTGAACGGCTATCGCCAGTTCTGGTCCTACCATTACGTGTACGACTACGGCGAAGGCGCCTTCGCAGGCGACCCGATCGCCTACGCCGAAGGTTGGCGCGGCCCAGCCATCGGCCTCAGCCCGACCGGCATCACCAACCACAACGACACCAAGATCACCATCGACTACCAGCGCTACGTCGCGGGCGCGCGCGGCGACCTGCCGTGGAATTCCTGGCAGTGGGATGTCGCCGCCCAGTACTCGCACTCGGATGGCGACTACAACAGCGACCTGATCTGGGATGACGCGATCACGCCGTACAACTTCCGGTCCTCGCTCTGCGAAGGCACGACCACGGACTATCGCGGCGTGCCCTGCGTGGACATCAACTGGTATACGCCGGCCTTCATGGCGGGCCAGTTCACGCCGGAAGAGCAGGCTTTCCTGTTCGGCAACGCAACCGGCAACACGGTCTATGAGCAGCTCTCCTTCGAGGGCTACGCGACTGGCGATCTGTTCCAGCTGCCCGCTGGTCCGGTCGGCGCGGTGATCGGCGCTCTCTACCAGGAGGACTCGATCGATGACCAACCGGCGCAAGTTATCCAGGACGGTCAGGCCTGGGGCGATTCGCAGGCTGGACGCACGATTGGCGAAGACACCACCACCGCCATCTACGGGGAACTTGGTATCCCGCTTCTCGCCGACATGCCGCTTGTGGAAGATCTGAACCTCACGCTGTCGGGCCGTTACACGGACGTCGATTCCTACGGCGCTGAGTCGACCTACAAGGTCGGCGCAAACTGGGTGGTCACGCCCGAGTGGCGCATCCGCGCCTCGCAGGGCACCTCGTTCCGCTCGCCTGCGCTGTTCGAACTCTTCCTCGCCGGCGAAACGAGCTTCCTGGGTCAGCGGGCAATCGACCCTTGCGTGAACTGGGAAGCCAACGAAGACGCCGGCGTGATTACCGCGCGTGTCGCAGCCAACTGCGCGGCTGACGGCATTCCGGTCGCCCACAACGGCGCCGGTTCTTCGGCGACGATCTCCTCTTCAGGCGGCTTCGGCTCGCTCGAAGCTGAAACTTCGATCTCCCGTTCGCTTGGCGTTATCTGGTCGCCTGAGTTCATCGACCTCCAAGTCTCGCTCGACTAC
>JAVBYB010000102.1 GCA_030824255.1 bacterium | reverse complement strand
CGCCAGCGTTCGCGACGCGACGAATTTCGGCAGCGCATTCATGCTCGCCGCCACATCAGGCATCATTTCGGCTGCCTGGGGCGACGGCCAGAAGCCAGACATCATGTCGTAAGTCACCCGCCCAAGAAGCAGGCCGCCGCCTCCCTTGGCGTTGGCCGCGGTGAACTCCGCCTGCTCGGCATCCTGCGCGTGGGCCCAGCTCATGTCGCCATTTGCATCGGCATAGCAGCCATCGAGACTGAGCGAGATGAAGGCGCCAATGCTGGCCACGGGTCATTCTCCGGATTTGAGCGTCACAAACCGTCCCCTGAAGAAACCCAGAGCATCCACCCCGGGATCCGCTCGATAGGCGACAACATCGCCATAAATCACTTCATGATCGCCCATCGGCTGGCGCAGGCGCAGCCGGCAATCCAGGCTGGCGACGGCCGCCGTAAGGGCGGGGGCCCCGGTTTCCATCGTGCAGATCTGGTCGGACGGGATCACCCTGTCCCCGCCCCGACGTGAGAACTGCTGCGCCACGCCATGATCGTCCGAGCGCAGGATATTGAGCGAGAAAGTCGTCGCCTGCGTGAACACGTCGAAAGCGGCGCTCGAATTGGCGAGGCACCACAGCATGATCGGCGGATGCAGCGAGACAGACGTCAACGAGTTGATAATGAGCCCGTGCGCCAGCCCCTGGGCATCATGCGCCGCCACCAGCGCCACGCCGGTGCCAAAGCCTCCGAGCGCCCGGCGATAATCTCCGGGATCGAAACCTGGTGGCGTGTCGGAGGTCTGCATGCACGTGGCCTTAACCGTGATCGTTGTAAAACCGGGAGTTAATACCCCAGGAAGAATTCCGCCATGAGTGGCAATAAGCCAGTCGTCATCAAGAAAGTGAAGAAGGTGATCGGCGGCGGTCACCACGGCGGCGCGTGGAAAGTCGCCTACGCCGACTTCGTGACTGCGATGATGGCCTTCTTCCTGCTGATGTGGCTGATCAATACCACATCTCCCGAACAGAAACGCGGCATCGCCGACTATTTTGCCCCCGCCAGCGTCTCTCGTTCCTCGCAGGGATCGGATGGCCTTCTTGGCGGTACTGCCTTTCAGGAAGACGGCGCCCGCTCGTCCGGTTCCAACCGCAAGATTGACGAAGAAGCGGCTGAAGCGTCCGAGCGCACCAAATCGGGCGGAGAATCCAGCGGCGAGAAGAGCTCCAGGGATCCGACCGAAGACGCACTCGCGCAGGCGATGGCCAACCGCGAGAACGCCCAGTTTGCCTCTGCAGAAGCCTCCCTGCGCCAGGCGCTGCAGGACCTGCCCGACTATGCCGAACTTTCGCGCAACCTCATCATAGAACAGACGCCCGAAGGGCTGAACATCCAGCTGGTCGACCAGGAAGGCCGCGCCATGTTCTCTGGCTCTTCGGCCGATCCGCTGCCGCGCACCCAGCAGCTGCTGGAAGCCGTCGCCAAGGTCGTGGAACAGCTGCCAAACCGGATCAGCATCTCCGGTCACACGGACACGGTGGCGCCGACACGCGGCGGCTATTCGAACTGGGATCTGTCCGCCGACCGGGCCAACGCCGCACGCCGCATTCTCGAAAAGGCTGGCGTCGATGGCGACCGCGTCTATCAGGTAGCCGGCAAGGGCGACCGCGAGCCGCTCTATCCGGACGACCCCAACCTTCCGGCCAACCGCCGGATCAGCATTGTTCTGTTGCGCGAAGCGCCTGTGATGCCGTCGGATCACTCGCTCTAGGGTTCGCAGCTGGCTGTGAACGGGCCGCATCGACGCCGCGTCCAAAGCAGTGCAGGATAAAAAGCTGTGGCAGGAGCGCCCCATCCAGGGCTAGAATCGACCAGCATGAAAGAGGCAGACACCAGGGACATCATCCCAGCGGACTTTGTCCGGCGGATGAAGTTTTACCTGACGTCTCCCCAACCCTGCCCCTACCTGCCCGGAAAAATGGAACGGAAGGTGTTCGCCAACCTGGCCGTGGAGGGCGCGGTCGGCCTTAACGACAGCCTGACACGTTCCGGTTTCCGCCGTTCCCAGACCATCGCCTATCGCCCTGCCTGCAAGGCGTGTGGCGCCTGCCGGTCCGTGCGGATCGACGTTGCTGCCTTCACGATGTCCCGCCGCTGGCGCCGTGTCCTTTCGCGCAACGACATGCTGCAGCGAGACGCCACCCCGGCGCGCGCCACGCGCGAACAGTTCCGCCTCCTCAAACGCTATCTCGATGATCGCCATCCCGGCGGCGGAATGACCGACATGGAAGTCCGCGACTATGCCGGCATGGTGGACGCAAGCCCAGTTCGAACCGCCGTCTTCGAGTATCGCAACAAGCTCGACATGGCCCCTGGCGACGATGGCGCGCTCCAGGCCGCCGCATTGACGGACGTGCTGCGCGACGGCCTCTCGATGGTCTATTCGTTCTACCGGCCAGAGCTCGCAGGCCGCAGCATTGGCTCCTACATGGTGCTCGACCATGTGAAGCTCGCGATCGAGCTTGGTCTTCCCTACGTCTATCTCGGCTACTGGGTTCGTGGGTCCGACAAGATGGGCTACAAGTCCGACTTCCGCCCGCTCGAAGTCTTCGACGGCGAAACGTGGCGCCCGCTGGGCGACGAAGAGATATAGATCGACAGGGTCACGCTCTCGAGCGAGGCCGTATCAAGAATACATCCACAAAAAGCATCGCATATGCATCGAGGCGCCATCGGGAATAGCGATAGCGCCTCGATCATAGCTCCGGCGTATCGATGGAGCTATTGGCTCAAGCTGTACGGCCGCGCTACCCAGCCTGCGCCGCCTCATCAAGCTGTGGTCCCGTTGTCAGATCCACATCCGACCCGCCTGCCGCATCATCACGCTTCACCAGACCCACATTTTCCGGGAAAGCCTGCCGGCGCGCGTTGTCATCTACCGCACCATGAGTGTCCGCGTCGCCTTCCGCCAGATCCACGCCTTCAACGGCAACCGATGGAGGTTCTGTCGGATCAGTCGGCGGAAAACGTCTCGTATCCATCATCGCTGCTCCTGCTGCATCGGCGGAACGCGAGTGCGTGCGGGGTGTTCCAGCACACTTACTCGAGAAGCAGTTCCAGCTGCACATCAGCCCGCGCATAGGGCGATGGCACACGCTCTTCCAACGGCTCGAAACCTGCATCGCGATAGAGCTTCAGCGCAGGGCCAAGCGCCGAGTTTGTTTCGATATAGACACGGCGCATGCCCATCGCTCGCGCGGTGTCGACCGCCGCCGCAACCAGCATCCGCCCCGCGCCCCTGCCCTGCGCCTCTGGCCGTACGCCCATCTTGGCAAGCTCGACCGAGCCTTCACCGATCACGATCAGCGAAACCACACCCACCGGACGATCATCGTCCATCGCCAGCAGGATGGCGCCGCCCGGGTCGAGAATGTACTTGTGCGGATTACCAAGGACTTCGCGGTCCTTCTCCTCTACGGAAAAGAACCGCCCGATCCATTCGAGATTGATGTCGCGAAACGCTGCTTCGTCGCCCGGCTGAAAAGCCCGAACGACAACCGCCATCAGAACTTCACTTCCGGCACAATGTTGATCTGCGCGCGCTCTGCTTCGCCCACGTCGAACATCTCACGCTTGGTGAAGCCGGTTGAGCCCGCAATGATCGACGCCG
>JAVBYB010000293.1 GCA_030824255.1 bacterium | reverse complement strand
ACGGCCAGTCCGAGCGTCCGGGCGGCCAGGCGATCAACCCGACCAACGCACTGTGGGGCGTCCCGCAGCCGATGATCGACAACGTCGGCACGCAGGCCCCGAACTCGGCGGTTGCCGCGATCGACCCGGACTTCCAGCCGGCTTCGGAATGGAAGTTCTCGCTGGGCGCCACCTACGAACTCGATGCCGGCATGATCGGCCTCGGCTTCCTGGGCGATGGCTACCGCTTCGACCTCGACTACCTGCGTGGCGTGACCAACAACGCTGCGACGATCGTCAATACGGGCCTCGTCCGTATCGGCACGTCGCCGGACGGCTCGCCGCTCTACAAGCGCGCTGACCGTTCGGACCCGGATTGCCTCAACCCGGCGACGGCGCCGACCGGCGCGTGCGCTGCACGCACGGCCGACGACCTCCTGCTGACGAACGCGGGCGAAGGCGGCGAGACGAACGTGTACTCGATCGCGCTGTCCAACGGCATCGAAGACTGGGGTATCGACTGGTCGGTCGCCTACGCTCACATCGACGCGAAAGACACGCGCTCGATGACCTCGTCGGTCGCCGGTTCGAACTTCGGTTCAATCGCCGTCAGCGACATCAACAACCCGGATCAGTCCAAGACCAACTTCCTGATCCCGAACCGCTTCACCACGAACATTTCGTGGGAGAACGAGTGGTTCGAAGACTTCACGACCCGCGTCTCGCTGTTCGGCGAACACTACCAGTCGCGCCCGTACTCCTACACCTTCGCGGGCGGCGGCACGGTCGACACCTTCGGCGACAACAACGAGGGCCTGCACCTCCTGTACGTCCCGACCGGTCCGACCGATCCGAACGTGATCTTCTGCGGCGCGCCGGGCGTCACCAGCCCGCTCTGCAACACGTCGGCCACCAACACGACACAGCTGGTGTTCCAGACCCAGGCGTTCTTCGACTGGGCTGACTCGGTTGGCCTTGAGCGCGGCGCGCAAACGGGCCGTAACGAGTTCGAAGGCGGCTGGAACAACAAGTTCGACCTCAAGCTCGAGCAAGAGTTCCCCACCGGCTTCGGCAAGGGCACGGCGTTCGTCGTGGTCGAAAACCTCGGCAACCTGCTCAACGACGAGTGGGGCGTGCTTTACGAGACCCCGTTCCCGCAGCGTGTCGGCGTGGTCGAGATCGACCGCAACGCGGCGACGAACCAGTTCGTCTACCGCCGCCTCGCCACCCCGAACATCGATGATCCGGTGGACGGCGTGTCGTTCTGGACGGTGAAAGTCGGCGCGACCTGGGGCTTCTAGGCCTCCAGGCTTCGGCCACAGACCAAACAAAGAGAGAGGCGGCCCCAACAGGCCGCCTCTTTTCTTTTACAGAACTCTTTTATCCGGGAAGAACAGGGCCATATGCGCTCGCTTGTGTCCGGCTCTTGTTCCCCGGGCTACAGATGCTAGAGGGCCCGCCATGAGCGACTCCATCCTCCACCCACCTGCGGAATGGGCCCCGCACAGCGCGATCTGGACCGCCTGGCCGGCGGACGAAGATCTCTGGCTCGACGATCTCGCGCCCGCGCAGGCGGAAGTCGCCGCGATGGTGCGCGCGCTGGCAGCGCCCGGACCGGACGGTAAGCCGGGCGACAAGGTTAAGGTACTGGTGCACGGACCTATGGCGATGCTGTCGGCGGAGAAAGCCATTGGCGATGTCGCCGAGCTGGTCGACGCGCAGTATGGAGACATCTGGCTGCGCGATACCGGCCCGGTATTCTATTCGGCGGACCGCTGCGCGCTGTTCAGGTTCAACGGCTGGGGCGGGAAGTATGTTCTCGACCATGACGATACGATCGGCGCCTTCGTGGCGATCGAGGCGGGCGCGGATGCGACGCGATGGGACCGCGTGCTCGAGGGCGGCGCGGTGGATATCGATGGCGAGGGCACCATCCTCACCACCAAGGAATGCCTGCTGAACCCGAACCGCAATCCGCTGATGTCTGCGGACGAGATCCGCAATCTGCTGGGCGATGCGCTGGGCGCGCGCGCGGTGATTTGGATCGAGCGCGGATTGGTGAACGATCACACGGACGGGCATGTCGACAACATCGCGCGCTTCGTCGCGCCCGGAGTGGTCGTGTGCCAGTCGCCCGCAGATGACGAAGACCCGCACAAGGAGCGGCTGGAAGAGATCGCGGCGTTCCTGAAGACGCAGCGCGATGCGCGTGGGCGGATGTTGCAGGTGATCCAGATCCCGGCGCCGGGTCGCGTCGAGGACGAGGATGGCGATGTCGTGCCCGCGAGCCACATGAACTTCATCATTGGCAATGCAACGGTAGTGGTGCCGACCTATGGCACAGCAACGGCAAAGGCTGCGGTCGAGGCGTTGAAGCCGCTGTTTCCGGGGCGCAATGTCATTGGCCTGCCGTCTAACCACATCCTGACGGGCGGCGGCTCGTTCCACTGCATCACGCAGCAGCAGCCAGAATAGGAGGCGATCATGGCGCGCAAGATCACCCTGGCAGTCCTGCAGGCGGCGTTGAGCGACGACGCCGAGACCAACATCAAGCGCGTGAGCGAACTAGTGCGGGAAGCCGCGGCCAGGGGCGCTGACGTCATCCTGCCGTCCGAACTGTTTGAGGGGCATTACTTCTGCACCTCGCAGGAAGAGTCGAACTTCGATCGCGCGCATCCATGGCGCGAGAGCCCCGCCGTGAAGGCGATGGCGACGCTGGCGGCTGAATTGGGCATCGTGATTCCCGTCTCGATCTTCGAGAAGGCGGGGCCGGCCTATTTCAATACGGTCGTGATGATCGACGCGGACGGCGCGCTGATGGGCATCTACCGCAAGTCTCATATTCCGGACGGGCCGGGCTATCAGGAGAAGTACTATTTCCGTCCCGGCGACACCGGCTTCCGCGTGTGGGACACGCAGAAGGGCCGCATCGGCGTCGGCATCTGCTGGGACCAGTGGTATCCGGAAACCGCGCGCGCCATGGCGCTGATGGGCGCGGATGTGCTGCTCTATCCGACGGCCATCGGCTCAGAGCCGCATGACGCAAGCCTAGATACCGCCGCGCGCTGGCGTCGGGCGATGCTGGGCCACGCCGTGTCGAACGTGACGCCGGTGGCGGCCGCGAACCGCGTAGGCGTGGAGAACGGTCAGGTGTTTTACGGCACCTCCTTCATCTCCGATCACACCGGCGAAATCATGAGCGACCTCGACCGGAAGGAAGAAGGTGTTGCGATCGCCACCGTCGACATGGACGAGGTTGATCGCGCGCGCGCCGCATGGGGCTTCTTCCGCGATCGCCGGACGGATCTCTACGGCCAGATCACTGGCTCGTTGAGCGAGAAGGGCTGAGGCCACGCAATGACCCGCGCGCTGGTGTTCGATTCAGGCGTTGGCGGGCTCACCATCGCGGACGCCCTTCGCAAGGCCGCGCCGGATTGGGTTGTCGACTATGCGGCGGATTCCGGGTTCTTTCCCTATGGCGTGAAGTCGGACGAGGAGCTGCGCGCGCGCTTGCCGTTGCTGTGCGCGACACTGGTGCAGGCCGCAAAGCCCGATGTGCTGGTGATCGCGTGCAACACAGCGTCCACCCTGTCGCTGGCGGACATACGCACGCATGTGAGCGTGCCGGTGGTGGGCACTGTGCCGGCGATCAAGCCTGCGGCGGAAC
>JAVBYB010000235.1 GCA_030824255.1 bacterium | reverse complement strand
ACACTGAACTCGGCGGTGTTTTCGGACGGGACGTTCGTTTACGTGCCCAAGGGCGTGCGCTGCCCGATGGAGCTGTCGACGTACTTCCGTATGAATGCCAAGGGCACGGGCCAGTTCGAGCGGACACTGATCATCGTCGATGAGGGCGGCTACGTATCCTACCTCGAAGGCTGCACGGCGCCGATGCGCGACGAGAACCAGCTGCATGCGGCCGTGGTCGAGCTGGTGGCGCTGGCGGACGCGGAGATCAAGTATTCGACCGTGCAGAACTGGTGGCCGGGCGATGCCGAGGGCAAGGGCGGCATCTACAACTTCGTCACCAAGCGTGGCGATTGTCGTGGCGCGCGCTCGCGCATTTCGTGGACGCAGGTGGAGACGGGGTCGGCGATCACGTGGAAGTATCCGAGCTGCGTGCTGCGCGGCGACGATAGCTCGGGCGAGTTCTATTCGATCGCGGTGACCAATGGACGCCAGCAGGCGGACACGGGCACGAAGATGATCCACCTCGGCAAGAACACGAAGTCGCGGATCATCTCGAAAGGGATTTCGGCAGGCAAGTCGAACAACACGTATCGCGGGCTCGTGTCGATCCATCCGAAGGCGGCCAAGGCGCGCAACTTCACGCAGTGTGACAGCTTGCTGATCGGGCAGGACTGCGGCGCGCACACCGTACCGTATGTCGAGAACCGTCGCGGCGACGCGCAGCTGGAACACGAAGCGACGACGACCAAGCTATCCGAAGACCAGCTGTTCTATGCGCGCCAGCGTGGGATCGGCGAGGAAGCAGCTGTGGCCCTGCTCGTAAACGGCTTTGTTCGGGATGTTCTGCAGAAGCTTCCGATGGAGTTCGCGGTTGAGGCGCAGAAGCTGCTTGAGGTGAGCCTCGAGGGGAGCGTGGGCTAAACGCACAACCCGCGGCAGGCGGCGCGTACTCGGCTGCTGGTCGAGACAAGTGGCTGCCGTCGTTCGATTACCTGCGTGTAAACTGGCGTGAGGCGGCCAATTGTTCTATTCCCTGCTTCGTTACGAGGGGCTCGGAAATGAAACTGCACCTGGGTATTTGCGCGCTTGCGCTGGTTCTGGCGGCTTGCTCGCCGGCGCCGACCACTGAAGCCGAGACTGCCGGAGAGGCCGGCGGCGTGGCGGCGAAGCGTCTTCCGCTGCCGGATTGCGCGGAGGTGGAAGCGGCCGATCAGGGCGCGGATGGATGGAAGCATCCGGATTGCCGCCTCATGCTGCCGGACGGCTCGGGACTTGCCATCGAGGCGCGCTACACGGCGGCCGAGGACGAGTCGACGCAGGTGACTGTGCAGGTTGTGCAGACAGGCGATGCCACAATCCAGGAGATCGTCGAGCGCATGGGCAACACGTTCAACGGCCCCAGCTCGGAAGACTTCGACAAGGACGGCAAGGCCGACATCGTGCTGCCGCTCGAAACCGGCAATGTGAACACGACCTGGGCGCTGTGGCGCCAGGTGGATGGGCCGAAATTCGTGCGTGTGGGCGAGCCGAGCGGTGTTTCGCTGGTGAAGACGGACAGCGGCTTCATCGCCGTACAGGGCCGTTCCAGCGCAGCCGAGTACTACGTGGACTTCTTCAAGCTTGAGGCGGATGAGCTGAAACCGGTGGTTTCGGCGCGGGTGGCGGGCCAGACCGATGACGATGGCAAGGTGACCGCTGTTACATGCGACATCGAGGACGATGAGGCGTTGGCCGGGTCTGGCCTGACAGCGGAACTGGCCAAGGAGCAGTTTTGCGCCGAACCGACTGTTCAGGGGCTGATTGCCGATATGAAGCCCACACCTTAGCCCAGCCTACTGGACATTTGAGGCCAAGGGCTCGAAACACCACGCAATAGCGGGCAGTGAGCCCTCGCGCTGGCGGGGAAGCGGGCCTATCTAAAGGGCCCGGGGCCACGAAAATCCCCGCGTTTGCAGGCGTTTCATGCTGGAACTCAACAATCTTCACGCCCGAGTCGTCCCCGAGGACGGGCCGGCGCGCGAGATCCTGAAAGGGCTCTCTCTGTCGGTTCCGGCCGGCGAGGTTCACGCCGTCATGGGACCGAACGGGGCGGGCAAATCGACGCTGTCCTATGTGCTTACCGGCAAGCATGGTTACGAAGTGACCGGCGGGACAGCGACGCTGG
Source organism: bacterium (assembly GCA_030824255.1). Taxonomy (GTDB): domain Bacteria; phylum Pseudomonadota; class Alphaproteobacteria; order Caulobacterales; family Hyphomonadaceae; genus UBA7672. The sequence goes on along the minus strand of JAVBYB010000235.1, from coordinate 1,502 downwards.
ACGGCGCAGACCTGCTGGGCATGGAGCCTGAAGCGCGCGCGGCCAAGGGCCTTTTCCTGTCGTTCCAGTATCCGATGGAGATCGCCGGTGTGCCGGTGATGACCTTCGTGCGCGCGGCGATGAACGCGCAGCGCAAGACACGCGGCGAGCCGGAGGTGTCCGCACCCGATTTTCTCAAACTGTCGAAGATTGCCGCGGCGAAGCTGCGGATCGATCCGGACATGCTGAAGCGGCCATTGAATGTCGGCTTTTCAGGCGGGGAGAAGAAGCGGCTGGAGATCTATCAGATGCTGATGATCGAGCCGCGGTTCATGATCCTCGACGAGACGGATTCCGGTCTCGATATCGACGCGTTGAAAGTGGTGGCCGAGGGCGTCAATGCGCTGCGCGGGCCGGGGCGCGGGATGCTGGTGATCACGCACTATCAGCGCCTGCTGGATCATATCAAACCGGATCGCGTGCACATCCTTTCGGCGGGACGCATTGTGAAGTCGGGCGGGCCGGAGCTTGCGCTGGCGCTGGAGAAGTCTGGCTATGACAGCGTGCTGAAAGACGCCTGATGCAGCTGATCGACCTGCCCTCGCGCCGTTCAGAGGCCTGGAAGTGGTCCGACCTTCGCGCGGCGATGGCAGGGCAGGATGACGTGCTGACAGGCACGGGCGCAATGCCGGCCGACGGTCCGATCGCGGCCTTGGCGCAGGCGATGGGCGATGCGTATGGGCCGAGCGCGCTGGAGATCACGGCGCCGGGCGAGACGTTTGTCTCGACACTGACTGAGGGCGATGCCGGGCGCTATGCCAGCGTCGTGGTGCGCGCAGGGGCGACGGCGACGCTGGTGGAGCGGATCGGCGTGGCCGGATCGCGGCTGCGGCCGTTCCTGACAGCGTATGCAACAATTGAGGTGGAGCCGGGCGCGACGCTTCATAGGGTTGTTGTGCAGGAGAACGCGGTCGCTGCAGGTGAACCGGACGCGGCGATCGTTCTGAATGAGGCGGTGGTCAAGCTGGGAGCGGGGGCCACGTTCAGGCAGTTTGTTCTCGGCGAGGGATCGCGGCTGACGCGGATCGAGACGAGCGTCGAAGCCGGCGAAGGCGCACAGATCGAGATGAATGCGGTCTATCTCGCGTCGGCGAAGCGGCATGTGGATATGACGACGCGCGTGGCGCATGGAGCGGTGGGCATCCATACGCGGCAGCTGGTGCGCGGCGTTGCGCGCAAGGGCGGGCGCGGCGTGTTTCAGGGCAAGTTCCTGGTTGAGCGCGCGGGGCAGAAGACGGATGCGTCCATGCAGCACAATGCGCTGTTGCTGGAAGAAGGCGCGGAAGTTTTCGCCAAGCCGGAGCTGGAAATATACGCCGACGACGTGGCGTGCGCGCACGGCAATACGGCGGGGCAGTTGGACGAGGATGCGGTGTTCTACCTGCGGCAGCGGGGCATTTCCGATGTGGAAGCGCGGGCGCTGATCATGCGGGCTTTCCTCATGGAGGCCATTCCTGACTGGA
>JAVBYB010000557.1 GCA_030824255.1 bacterium | reverse complement strand
CATTCTGCCTTTTCCTTCCCCCTCTGGATGGACAAGACGCCCGTGCGCGAGACCTCGACAAGGCCCAGCGGGCGCATCAGTTCGGTGAACTGATCGATCTTGGAGCTCGCGCCCGTGAGCTCGAAGATGAAGCTCTCATTCGTGGTGTCGACCACGTGGGCGCGGAAGATTTCGGAGATGCGCAGCGCCTCGACCCGGTGCTCGCCCGTGCCCGCGACCTTCACCAGCGCCAGCTCGCGCTCGATGCCGCCGGAGGAGTTTGTCACGTCGATCACCTTGGCGACGGGTACGAGACGCAGAAGCTGCTGCTCGATCTGCTCCAGAACGTGATTGGTTCCAGACGTGACGATGGTGATGCGCGACTGGTGGGCGTTGCGGTCGATCTCGGCGACCGTGAGGGATTCAATGTTGTAACCGCGCGCGGAAAAGAGCCCGACCACGCGGGCGAGGACACCCGGCTCGTTGTCGACGATGCAGGCGAGCGTGCGGCGTTCGATGCCCTCATCGGCATGCGTCATGTCGTAGGCGGAGGCGGGGTCGTCGCGGACGCCGTTCTTCGCGGGAGCTCTGGTGCGGGACGTGCGTGTCACTGGCGTTGCTTTCTGGTCAGGGCTTCATGCGGTCAGCGCCGCAGGCTTCACGGGTTGAGGCGGGGATGGCGTAGGCCTGCCATACAGCGCGCCCGGCAGGTTTTCCGGCGCCGGCATGATCGACCACTGCCTGCAGGCGATCCCTTACAGCCGATACGGCCGCGGTCTCAGCGCAGTCCGTTCCGGTGCGAGGGCGCTCGAAATAATGCTCGCTGCCTTGCGCGCGGATGAAGTTCCAGCCGGCGTCGGACATCGCAACGATGAAGCCTGCGTCGAGCTGGCCTTCTTCAAAATCCTCGGTCTGGAAAAGGAAGCAGGTCATCTTCGGCGGGTTGGTGTAGTCGGCGGCGATCACGGTCTCGCAGGCGTCGATGGCCTGCATGCCCATGGGCGGCACAATGCCGATGACGCCAGGCAGGATGGCGTCCGGCGCGGACGCCCCCCCGCCTTCGAGCACGGCTGGCGTATCCGGAGTGGCGGGCGCCCCGTCGAGTTCCGGCGCGCCATCAAGCTCTGGCGCGGCCGGCGCGGGATCGCACGCCGCAAGCGCGAGAACGGCAAGAATGACAAGGCGCTTCATGCAGCTTTCCTTCCGCGCCAGACGATCTTGCCAATATCGGCGAACTGGTTGGGCCACGAACCGCCATACTGGATGAGGCCATCGGCGCCGAGCTGCAGCGCACGAGCGCCGAACAGATCCTGCGAGGTGGACACGTAGTAGATCGGCGTCGCCGTGTTGTAAGAGCGGATATCCCTGATGACATCGTATCCGGACATGTCGCCGACGGCGTCGTCTATGACCATGACATCGTAGGCGTTTGTGCGCGCCAGATCGATTGCTTCCTGGCCAAGGTCTGTGACGTCCGCCGGGATGCACTGCGCGGCGAGATGGTGGCGCATGATGCGCGCAATGCTGTCTTCATCCTGCAGCACCAGGGCGCGCTTGCCGTTGGTCCACGCCGCCATCCAGCGATCGACCGGCTGACATGCGGCGCGCAGCGTTTCGATCAAGCGCTCCGGCGCGAACGAGCGCGGCAGGACGCGGGTGCGCCAGTCTTCGACGATCTCGCCGGTCTCGGGCCAATCCCCATCCTGCAGGCAAACGATGGAGGTGGTCATGGTGACAAGACGAAGCTGGCTGACAAACGCCGCATGGGTCATCCCGTCGAGTACGCCGTCACAGACGATGGCGTCCACCTCGCCAGTGGCAACCCATTCAAGCGCATCCACAACGCAGTCCGGATAGCGCACAATGACGCCGGTATCGCCGACCAGAGCCATGAAATCGCTCCGGGCGTCTTCGTCCCGTTGCAGCACCAGAACTGTTGGCCGTCTGGAGCGCATGCTCCCCTCCTTGTGGGCCGCCTAGACCAGCATCTTTCCAGCTTCGCCGATTTCATCACCCGTGATCTTGCCCAGGATCATCTCGTTGTGAGCTGCCCCCGACGGGATCATCGGGAAGCAGTTCTCGGCCTTTTCGACGCGGCAATCGAAGAGCACCGGTTTCGGCGTCTCGATCATCTCCATGATCGCAGCGTCGAGCTGGTCCGGATGATCACAGCGGATGCCATGCCCGCCATAGGCTTCGGCCAGCTTCACGAAGTCCGGCAGGCTTTCGGAATAGGAATGCGAATACCTCTCGCCATGCAGCAGCTGCTGCCACTGGCGCACCATGCCCATCCATTCATTGTTGAGGATGAAGATCTTGACCGGCAGGTTGAACTGGATGGCGGTCGACATCTCCTGCATCGTCATCTGCACGGAGGCGTCGCCCGCGATGTCGATCACCAGTGCATCGGGGTGCGCCGCCTGCACGCCGATGGCGGCCGGCAGGCCATAGCCCATAGTGCCCAGACCGCCCGATGTCATCCAGCGGTTCGGCTCCTCGAAGTGATAGAATTGCGCGGCCCACATCTGATGCTGGCCCACTTCGGTCGTGATGTAGGTATTGCGGTTCTTCGTCAGCTCATACAGCCGCTCGATCGCGTATTGCGGCTTGATGAGCGTCCTGGACGCCGGATAGGCGAAGCCCTTGCGGGCGCGCCAGGTGTCGATCTGTTTCCACCATGCCGACAGGTCTGGCTTCTTGTCGATCTTGCGGTTCCAGCCGGCGGTGAGCGCCTTCAGCGCCTTGCCGCAGTCGGCCACGATCGGAACATCGACGCGGACGTTCTTGTTGATCGAGGACGGATCGATATCGATGTGGATCTTCTTGGAGTTCGGCGAGAAAGCGTCGAGGCGGCCGGTGACGCGATCGTCGAAACGGGCGCCCACGCACAGCATGACGTCGCAATCGTGCATGGCGTTGTTCGCCTCGAACGAGCCGTGCATGCCCAGCATGCCCATCCATTGCGGATCGGAGGCCGGAAAGGCGCCGAGGCCCATCAGGGTGGAGGTGACAGGCCAGCCTGTCGCCTTTGCCAGCGCGCGCAGCGCTTCGGAGGCCGCCGGACCCGAATTGATAACGCCGCCGCCCGAGTAGATGATCGGGCGCTTTGCGCTGGCCATAAGCGCCACAGCTTCCGCGATGCGGCTGTCCTGCGGCTCGGTGCGCGGATGATAGGTGCGATGCTCGATCGCTTTCGGGCCGATATACTTGCCCTTGGCGAACTGGACGTTCTTGGGGATGTCGATCACAACCGGCCCGGGACGGCCGGACGTCGCGATGTAGAATGCCTCGTGGATGATGCGCGCGAGATCGTTCACGTCGCGGACCAGATAGTTGTGCTTGGTGCAGGAGCGGGTGATGCCGACAGTGTCGGCTTCCTGGAAACCGTCCGAGCCGATGAGATGCGTCGGCACCTGGCCGGTGAAGCAGACCATCGGGATGGAATCCATCAGCGCGTCGGCGAGCGGCGTCACCATGTTGGTCGCGCCGGGGCCTGATGTGGCGAGCGCAACGCCGCATTTGCCGGTGGAGCGGGCATACCCCTCCGCCATGTGCCCTGCCCCCTGCTCGTGGCGGACGAGGACGTGGCGCACCTGCTGCTGCGCGTAGATTGCGTCATAGATCGGCAGGACGGCGCCGCCCGGATAGCCGAAAATCGTGTCGACGCCCTGGTCC
>JAVBYB010000206.1 GCA_030824255.1 bacterium | reverse complement strand
TTGACCTCCATCTGGAGCTCCTCCGTGCGCAGCTTGATGAGAGCATCGACGATCCGGTCATCATCCGTCGTCGTGGTTTCGGCAGCGAGAACCTTGAGGTCAGGGAAGCTGGCCTTTGCCAGCCCTTCCTCGATCACACGGCGCGCCTGCTCTTGCGGGCCCGCATCGCCACTCGCTGCCTGCTCCTGGCTCCGACGCAGATCAGCGTGCTTAGATTCAGCGTCGGCCAGCAGTTTGTCGAGCGCCTTCAGCTTGTCTTTCACGACCGTCAGCTCCGCCGACAGCTTGCCCGCACCGCGCGTCTCCAGCGCCTGCGCCTCGAAGCGTTCGATCGCCACCTGAGCCTCGGCCTCCTCCAGCCGCATGTTGGCCAGATGCTCGCCGATACGATCAGGCAGCTCAGTCAGTCTTGCGTAATTGAGATACGCCTCGTCATAGCGGCAAAGCCGGGCGACCCAGCCATCCAGCATGCGCGAGATCCCGCCCTTGTTGTATTCCGGCGTACGGAACTTGCGCTCCCACAGATAAGAGAAAAGCGGATCCTGCAGGTAGGGCTTGCCCTTCTCGGCGCGGTCGGTCTTCGCCAGTTCCAGCTTCTGCTCGGCGCGCACAGCCACCGCGCGCGACTCCTCGAAAGCAGTCTTGAGCGCAAGATAGCCCGGATCAGACTGGACTGCCTGCTCCGTCTCCGCCACCAGCGTCTCATATGCGTTGAGCGAGGCATCGACATCGCCCTCACCTGCGCGCCGGCTGGCCTCGGCATCTCTCAGCCTGGCCGCCGCCGCCGCGACCTCGCCATCGATCCGCGCAACGAAATCCGCATGATGCTCCAGCAGCCGCGTCGCTTCCTTCTCCGCGACGCTGAGCGAGTCCGCCTGCTCCGTGCGGATCACATCCAGCCGCATCGCCGCCAGCTCCCGATAGCCGTCAGACTTCAGCCGCGCCAGATCCGTGCGTCGCCGCGAATGCCCCTCCGCCGCCCGCGCAGCCGCGTCGAAATCTTCACGCGCGCCAGCTGTCAGGCTGTCCAGCCTGTGCAGCGCCTCCCGGCCCGAGATCACATCGTCTACCATTCTGTGATCGCTCCGCCCGGAACCGGCTCATCAAACACAGGCTCAAGCTGCCCGCGCGCCTTGGCTCCCAGCACATCGTTCGTGACCAGGCCCGTGCTGCGTTTCTCGGCCTGAACACGATTGAATGTGGGTTCCGAAACACGTTGCGCCCAGATGTTCACGCGCTCCGTCTTTTCAGCTTCGATACTCTCTACCGAAACCGTCAGCACACGTCCGCCGGGCGCCACGGCCTCGACCACGAGATAATAGTTCATCGCCCCGGGATTATCATTGGACTGCCGGAAGAAGCCGGTGTCCTCCCCCTCTCGCGAGACGATGCGGATGTCGTATTCCTGCGCGAGCCGCTCGTTCATCGCCTCCAGCGCCGTCAGCTGCGTCCGCGCCGCATCGCGATCACCATTGGCGACCGCCCGCTGCCCCTCTGCCGCCAGGCTCGCCAGCTGCGCGTCCACTACCGGATCGACCGCCAGCGCCTGCCCCTCGGCCAGCACGCGCGAAATCTCGTTCGGCATTCCGCGCCATTCGCTCGCGCGCGGCATCTCCCAGAACACCTGCCACGCGAACACCGCCGCCACGACGATCCCCGCCAGCGTCAGCGTCGCCGGCAGCCAGCGCTTCCGGTTCACATACAGCTTGGCGAGCTTGACCGAGAACGTATCGGCCGGCGGCTTGTAGACAAAGCGCTGCTCGGCCAGCGCCTTCACGCCGTCCTTGAGAATGCGGTCGGGAACCTCGATCCCCTGCGCGCCATAGATTTCCTTCAGCCGCGCCACGAGCTGCTCTTCGCGCGCAGCCTCGTTCAGCTCCATGTCGACGATGCGCGTGCGATGGCGCAGCGTATCCACCACGTCCATCGCCAGCATGACGTCGTCGAGTTTACGGGGCTCTTCGTGGAGCGCCGGCTTGGCGCCGGTTGGCGCAACGCCGGCCGGGGTCGTCACCCTGGCCGGCGCCGGGACGTTCGTATCGCTCATTTGGTCGAGACAAGCAGCGCCGCAGCCGCGCCCTGTTCAATCAGCAGCGCCATGCGACGTTTGCCGTCTTCCACAGCATCGCGGATTTCGGCCGAGTTCTGCGTCGACAGCTTGCGCATCTCCGCGATGATCCCGATCGAGCGCTCCTGATAGCTCACCACCGAGTCCACCAGCTTCTTCACCGCAGCTGCCGAAATCGTCGGCCCGTAACCCGCCTTCAGCGCGGCTTCCTGAACCTGCCCGCCGATCTCGCTCAGCGTCTCGAGCGACTGGTCGATACCCTTCTTCATGCTCTCCAGCGCCTGCGTCGATTCATGCAGGCCGAACATGCCCGTGAACGTGGCCGACAACGCCGTCAGCACCACCTCGTTCGTGCCGAAGAACGCGACCGACTGCGCGTAAATGCGCTCCTTCGCGTTCGTCGTCTGGACAAGGCGCGCCATGATGACTTCAGACGTGTTGTAGCCAACTGTCAGGTTGTCCGAGAGGTCCTTGGTAATCTGGTAGCGCTTCTCTTCCGCCTGAAGCCTGCGCAGTTCTTCGTCCCGCGCCAGCTCGAGCTTGGAGCGTTCCGCAGCTTCCTCGCCCGTATAGGCCGAGACAGCTGCCGAAGCCGCCGTCATTCGCGCCTTGGCTTCTTCCAGCTTGCCTTCCGCCGTCTTCAGCACTTCCAGCGCCAGCACTTCCGACTGCTTCATCGCGCCCCGGAAATCCATATAGGCTTCGAGAATCAGGTGCTCTTTCTCGATCTGGACTTTCGTATCCTTCTGAACATCGAGATACGTGTCCTTGATCTTGTCGAAGCGGTCCGCGATGTCGCCGCGCGAAAACTTCATCCACATGTTGCCGACACGCTCCATCGTGGAGATCTTGCCGTCGGCATACTGGTCCACCAGGCTCTTCGCGTCGTCACGGATCGAGTTGAACGCCCCTGTGATCACCTCATAGCGTTCGCCCACCTTGATCGCCTGGATATGCTCACGCACCACCTCGTTGAACGTCGAGGCCTGGTCGAGCGTGCGCGCAATCGTGGTCACCTTGTCCGGAGACAGGTCCGTTATCTGGTTGAGCAGCGCCACAACGGGCGCAGGATCGCTCTTGGTGTCAGGGAAAAGTCCCAGCTTCCGAAGATTTCCGACTGCCTTGTCCAGATACTGCAGAGCTGTGGGGCTACCCGCCATCTTTTTGTCTCCCGAACCAATCAAGTGTCCCGCGCCGGAGGAGGCTGGCGCATTCCGACATTACGTGCCCTCATTCTTAGCCGCTACAAGGGAGTAGCGGGAGATTTTTTTCGACAATCGATATCATTTGCGCCCGCATCAACTGCCGCCTAACCATGTCGGATCGCCGGGAGAACGCTTTTGCTGAGACTGTCACGTATTCTTGCCGCGCCGCTTCTCCTCGCCCTCGCCGCTTGCGCAACGCCGGTTGGCCAGCCCCTGCCGCCCACCGCCTCGCCGCAACACCTGCACGCGCGCGTCGGCGCGTTCGTGCAGCCGACGCAGGATGGCCGCCTTGCCGCGCTGAAGGCCCAGCTCGACGCCGCCGGCCTGCCCTACACGGTGGAAGAGTTCGAAGGCCGCCGCGCCGCGCCGGCCAAGGGCTATAACGTCCTTGTCCG
>JAVBYB010000534.1 GCA_030824255.1 bacterium | reverse complement strand
CCGCAACGCTCGACGGGGGCGTCGAGCGTTGCGGGGACCGTGGCGGGGAGGGTGCGGCGGCGGGCGGTGCCGCGGCGCTTCATGCGGGAGGCGACTTCCTGGCCGACGAAGCAGCCCTTGCGGAAATCGACGCCGCCGATGAGATCCATGTTGATGTCGGCGGGGAACACGTCTTCGAGGCCGAAATCGACGCCCTGTTCGGCAAGCCCGGCGCCGATACGGGCGGCGTGATAGGCGCCTGCATCATCAGTCGTTGCATCTGCACGTGGTGCGATGGCGCGATGCGGCGCGCGGGGATCGCGTGGATCCTGGGCGCCGGTGAAGGCGATGGGGGCGAGGTCCGCCCGCTCCGCGATCGTGACCGCCGCGCGCAGCTTCATCAGGGTCAGCCGCTTGACGAGCGCGGACGCGGCGAGGGTTGCGCAGTCGAGAAGGATCGCGCCGTCCTGTCGTGTGGCGAGGAAGTCGGCGATGATTTTTCCCTGCGGCGTCAGCAGTGCGCCATAACGATACGCACCGGTTTCAAGCCCGAGCGTAGACGCTGTCACGATGCCGTTGAGGAATGGTTCGGCGTCGTCGCCGGTAACCGAAATGATCGTGCGATGTGAAAGACGTACGGGCTGGTTCATCCGCGGTAGTTAGTGATGTTGTTGCGCCGCGAGAAGGCCGGGATGGCCGAACGCTCCCGCGCGAAGCGACTAAACTCTGTGTCACGCATCCCGCGCCGCCTTTTCAAGTTGTCGCACTTATGCGATATGAGCCCGGTCGAATTCTGAACAGGTTCGGTTGCTCTCCTTGCTCTTTAGGCGGTCATCCGTCGGATTGAGCTCCGGATCTGGCCTTCCGAACATTCTGGTTTGACGGCCCTCGAGGGTGCGGCTCCAAGCTCCCTTTAAATGTTCCGTGGGCCCCCCCGGCTCCGCGGACGCCTATCGAAAGACTAGATCTACATGGCTACCGGTACTGTTAAATGGTTCAACGAGCAAAAGGGCTTCGGCTTCATCCAGCCGGAATCCGGCGGCGCTGATGTGTTCGTTCACATCTCGGCTGTCCAGCGTGCAGGCCTTGCCGGCCTCAACGAAGGCCAGCGCGTGAGCTTCGAGCTCGAGAAGGACAAGCGTTCGGGCAAAATGGCCGCGACGCAGATCCAGCCCATCTAAGTGGCCACGACGTCGCCCTCCATGGGCGGCGCGACTGCAAGAAACTTCGAAACGGGTCGGCCGAAAGGCCGGCCCGTTTTTCATTGGGGATGCAGCTAGCCCTTCGCCCCATCCACCAGCCCGCGCGCGCTCAGCTGCGCGGACAGGGCTGTGCCGGGGCGGACAAAAATCCGCGTCCAGCCTTTTGCGCCAAGGCGATCAAGCGCGGCTTCGTAGGTTTCGTCGCGCAGCAGGTCGAATTCGCCGTCATAGGTGGATGCGTCGGCGTCTATCGCGAGAAGCGGGCGGCCGGTGGCGACATGCTTGAAGAAGCCGGCGTTCAGCCGCTGGGCCTCGGCGCGCATGAGGCCGGTTTCGGTGTTGATGCCGGCAGCGCTTGTGCGCTGTGCGCCGTGTGCGCCCAGCGGATGCGGGTCTTCGCAGGCGATGACGATGCGCGCGAGCCCGGCGGCGACGAGCCGTTGCGAGCAGGACGCTGCGCCGCCCGAGCGCTGGTTGCAGGGTTCGAGCGTGACATACGCTGTGGCGCCGCGTGCGCGGCCGCCGGCGGCGGCGAGCGCGATCTCCTCGGCATGCGGGCGGCCGCCATCACCGGTCGCGCCTTCGGCGATGATTTCGCCATCGGCGACGATCACGCAGCCGACGCTGGGGTTTGGCGACGTGCGGCCGAGTTGGGCGCGCGCCAGGTCGAGGGCGCGCGACATGAAACGTCGGTCTTCCCCGGAGACGGCATCCTCGGGGGAGGGGCCGGCGCTCATGCGATCAGACTTTCGGCAGCGTCTTGGCCCGCGCGGCATCGAGATAGCGGGCGGACTTCACGTGCAGGTCTGCGTCGAGGTCGATCAGCAGCGGATTGCCGGTGGGGATTTCGACTTCGGTGATCTCGGCATCGGGGACATTGAAGAGATGCTTCACGATGGCGCGCAGGGAATTGCCGTGGGCGGCGACCATGATGTTCTCGCCGGCCTTCAGCTTCGGCGCGATCTCCGTGTCCCAGTAGGGCAGCACGCGGTCGAGCGTGGTCTTGAGGCTCTCGGTGTTCGGGATTGCGAGGCCCTGATAGCGGCGGTCTTTCGCCAGATCGAACTCGCCGCCGGCCACCATGTCTGGCGGCGGGATGTCGTAGGAGCGGCGCCAGATCTTCACCTGGTCATCGCCGTGTTTGGCGGCGGTCTCTTTCTTGTTGAGGCCGGTGAGGCCGCCATAGTGGCGCTCGTTCAGATGCCAGTCCTTCGTGACCGGGAGCCAGAGGCGGTCCATCGTGTCGAGCGCGAGATAGAGCGTGCGGATCGCGCGGCGCTGGACCGAGGTGTAGGCGCGGGAGAAGTCGACGCCGGTTTCCTGCAGCAGGCGGCCGGAGGCTTTCGCCTCTTCCTCGCCCACGGGCGTCAGCTCGACATCCCACCAGCCGGTGAACCTGTCTTCAAGGTTCCATTGGCTCTGGCCGTGACGGATGAGCGCCAGCTGCGCCATTCCACATTCTCCTGCGCTGTATGCGGGAGCTTCCAAGCACGTTCAGGCGCGGGGGGAAAGGGCGGGGCGGCAAACGCGTCAGTCCGGGTCGGCGTAGATCTCGCCGTCGAGGTCGTCGAGCTTGCCCTGCAGGTGGGCGCGGACGTCCTGGACGGCCTGGTTGTAAATGTCGGGCCCGATGGATTTGAGCAGCTGCTCGACGACCGCTTCGGCGCGGAAGTCGCTCAGCTTCTCGTCGAACTCCGTCGAGAACAGCTTCTGGATCTGCGTGACCGCGTTCCTGTGGCGCGCGGGGTCGAGCCTGATCTTCAAGGCGCCGCTCCGGTCAGCGCGGCGTGGAGGCGACCACGAAATCGTCGGCCACCTGTGCGCCCGGATTGTTCTCGCGGCGCTTGTAGGCTTCGAGCAGGGAGGCGTAGGGCGGGGCGTACTGCCAGCCGTTCGCGGCGGTGTTGAGCTTGATCTCGAAGTGCAGGTGCAGCGTGGTGGGTGTGCCGCCGAAATCGTTCGAGACGTAGCCGATCACGTCGCCCTTCTTCACGGGCTGGTTGGTGGCGACTTTCAGCTTCTTCATGTTGAGGTGGAGGTAGCGGTAGATGCGGCCGCCCGAGTCGGCGCGCAGGGTGACGGTGTAGCTGCCGACATTCGAGATGAAGCCATCTTCCACGGCGACGACTTCATAGCGGCTGCGGTCTGCGGCCTTGGTGGAGCGTTCCGCCTTGCAGCCGTCCGGCGTGCCGACGCGGATGTCCTGGCCAAGGTGGACGCCGGTCCTGGCGCACCAGGGGGTGGTGTTGGTGGTGGAGCGGCTCTCGCAATAATTGTCGCGCCACGGGGCGGTGAAGTTGCGCGTGTCGCACTGGTCGCCGCCCTTGATGCCGCCGCCCCAGCGATAGACCTGCGTCTGCGCGATGGCGGGCGCGTCCTTGATCGGGAACAGCATGTCGGGGACCAGCGTCGCCATCTCGAGCGAGCCTGTGCCGCTGGAGGGCGCGAGGTTGCCCGGCCGGAAGAAGTAGAAGGACGGCGCGACGG
>JAVBYB010000476.1 GCA_030824255.1 bacterium | reverse complement strand
GGAGGCCTGCGCAAAGGCGCTGGGCACGGGCGTGCCGCGCCGGGGCGTCCACTGGCAGCATATGGGCGTCATCAACCTGCCGACCGGCAAGCCGACTTTCGCGCTGACGGGCGGGGCCGCCGAGCGGCTCGCCAAGCTCACGCCGCCGGGCACGACCTGCTTTGTTCACCTCACCATCACTGATGAATATCCCTACGCGCAGGCGCAGGTAATCATCGAGGCGTTGCCGGCGGGGACGATGCCGTGACCCGCCCCAATTCCAGTCACACCGGAAAGCGCCGCCGCAATCGCGCGCGCGCCGAAGGGCCGCCGGAGCTCACGAACGAACAGCGTGATGAGTGCGAGGCAAACATCGGCCATCACTTCAAGGACCGGGCGTTGCTTGACCGCGCGATGACCCATCGCAGCGCGACGCACGGCAAGACGGCCGAGTGGAGCAATGAGCGTCTCGAATTCCTCGGCGATCGCATACTTGCGCTCGTCATGGTCGAGGCGCTGCTGGAGCGTTTCCCGAAACTGCGTGAAGGCGAGCTGGCGCCGCGCCTCAACAATCTGGTCAGCCGGGAGACTTGCGCCGTCATTGGCGCGGAGCTTGCGCTTGGCCAATTCCTGATCGTCGACAACGCCGAGCGATCGACAGGCGGCCCCGAAAAACCATCGCTTCTGGCCAACGCCATCGAAGCGGTGATCGGCGCCGTCTACATGGATGCCGGCCTCGAAAAGGCGCGGAAGTTCGTGCTAAAGGCCTGGAAGCGGCTGTTGCAGGCGAGCCCTGAGCTCGCGCGCGACCCCAAGTCCGCGCTGCAGGAATGGGCGCAGGGCGAGGGACTGCCGACACCTGTCTATCGTCACATTTCCCGTGAGGGCCCTGATCACGCACCGGTTTTCACCGTAACCGTGCAGATCAATGGATATGAACCGATGCCCGGCATCGGCAGTTCGAAACAACTCGCAGAGCGCGAGGCCGCCCGTGCTATGGTGGCGGCATTAGGAGACCAGACATGACCGATGAAACGCGCGCGGGCTTTGCCGCGATCATCGGCGCGCCGAACGCCGGAAAATCCACGCTGGTGAACAAGCTCGTCGGCTCGAAGGTCTCGATCGTCACGCACAAGGTGCAAACGACGCGCTTCCCCGTTCGCGGCGTGATGATGCACGGCCAGTCGCAAGTCGTTCTGGTCGATACGCCGGGCATCTTTGCGCCGAAGCGTCGCCTCGATCGCGCCATGGTGAAATCGGCATGGGAGGGCGCGACCGATGCGGATGCCGTCGTTCATCTCGTCGATGCGCGCCACTGGACCGGTCATGGCGACAAGTCCGAGGATGAGGCGATCATCGGCCGGCTGCAGCAGCTGGGCGCGCGCGCCATTCTCGCGCTGAACAAGATCGATCTGGTCGAGCGCGCTGGCCTGCTCGCGGCAACGAAGGCCCTGTTCGACACAGGCGTCTATTCGGACGTTCTGATGATCTCCGGCCTCAATGGCGATGGCGTCGATCAACTGGCTGATCTTCTGGCCTCACGCATGCCTGTCGGCCCCTACCTGTTCCCGGAAGACCAGGCGGCGGATATCCCGAGCCGCCTGATCGCAGCGGAGGTGACACGCGAGAAGCTGATGCTTCGCCTGCACCAGGAAATCCCCTACCAGCTCACGGTCGAAACCGAGACGTGGGAGCAGCATGGCAATGGCTCGGTGAAGATCGGGCAGTTGATCCACGTTGCACGCGAAGGCCACCGTTCGATCATTCTCGGCAAGGGCGGGCAGACCATCAAGGATGTCGGTACGGCCTCTCGCAAGGAGCTGCAGGACATTCTCGGCTGCCCGGTGCACCTGTTCCTGCGTGTGAAGGTGTCCGAACGCTGGCAGGACAACCGCGAGCGGTTCACGGCAATCGGTCTCGACTTCGACGCCTGAGGAAATTTTCGCAAATTCGATTGAATTTGATTGTTCCCGGCAAGGCTGATTTTGCAGTCTTTGCGTAACCTCGTTCCGATTGCGGTCAACGGGGTCGTCCATGCAACGCAGTGCGAAGGGTCCGGAGGGATCCAGCCAGCCGATCGCCGATCTGCGCGCCAGCCTGCGCGCTTCGAAAGGCATTGATGCTCCAGCCCGGCCGCCGAAACCTCCCAAGCCGCGCAAGGCTGTGCTGCGCGAGAGCGAGGAAGAGCGCGCGGTGAAGGCCGAAAAGATGGCCCTCGCCCAGCACCAGACGTCCCTGCTCAAGGGCGGCAATTCCCGGCGGCCTTACGTGCGTCCCGGCGAGAAGCCTGAACGAAAGGGAAGCTTTATCGGCTTTGTCTTCCAGCTTGTGCTCGTACTGGCGGCTGTCGGCGGCGTTGCCTATGCGCTGGACCCGACCCTCGTGCCAGTGGAGTGGCAGGAAAAAGCTAAAGACCTGATCTCGCAGTATGTGAAGATCTGACAATGCCGCTGCACGTCGCGCGGCATTCCTCGGTCCACGGCCTGCTGCGCGAAATGCGCACGGGGGTGGGGCTGATCGTGTTCGGAGCGCTTGTCGGCGTTTCCGGCTTTGTCGTTGTCGACAGCCTGCGCGAGCCCGAGCACCAGACGCGCGATGGCATGTTTGCCTTTCGCGGGCCTTACTACGCCTCTTGTCGCGAGGCGTTCATGGAAGGACGCGCAAACATCCGCCAGGGCGAGCCGGGCTACCGCTCAGAGCTCGATGCTGATGGCGACGGCCTTGCCTGCGAACCTTATACGCCGCGCCGTTAGGCGTAGCCAAGAAGAGCGCGCAGGCCCGGCGCCGCGTAGTCCACCAGCCGCTTCTGCATCGCCGGCAGCTCGTCTGGCAGATCGACGGCTCCATCGAGATTCTCGCGCGCTGTTGCGCTCTGCTTGCGGTCGGACCCAACAAGAACCCGCGCGCGCCAGTCATCCGGCATGTCGATGCCGCACGCGTCGAACAGATTTGCGAAATAGAGTTCGGCCTGGCGGGTTTCTAGGCGCTTCAGGTTTGCGACCATGTCTTCATAGCGGATGACATAGGTCTTGGTGCCAAGCCAGCAGACGGCGTTGAAGCGGAAGATCTCCTCCAGCGTCGGCGCCTTGCCGTGGATTCCGAAGATCATGAGGTTCAGCAGGTCCTGCGTGTCGAGGCGGCCGCCCTTGAGGCTGGCGTCGGTGGCGCCCTGGAAGTTCTCGGACATGAAGAAGCGCGCGCGGGCCAGCACCCAGTCATAGGGATCGCGCACCATAAGGATGCTGCGGACCGGGCGCAGCAGGTTCGCGGCGTCGTCGGAGTAAAGCAGGTGTCCCCAGCTCAGCATGTTCTTCTCGGGCGAGAATGCGATCGGGCCGTGTTGGCGCAGGCTCGGGTGCTGCACGAAGAGCGCGTGGTATTGCTGCTCGACCGGCACGAACATGCGCATCACGTTGCGGATAAGGTGCGTGCCGCACTTCGGGACGGAGTTGAGGAAGACCGGCTGGCGAAGCGGGACCTGGGTGAACTCGCCATTGCGCTCGTTCAGGTTGTCCATCTTCATGACGATACGCGGCACAGGCGAACTCCGGTCTGTCTTTTCCGATACCTATCGTCAGGCCTGCGCCATAGCCAGACGTAAAGCGGGCGGCGGATATGCTCCGCCGCCCGCTGCTCAGTCGTAAGGCGTCTGCCTAGAACTTTTTGGAGATGTTCAGGAACGCGGTGCGGCCGAAG
>JAVBYB010000303.1 GCA_030824255.1 bacterium | reverse complement strand
CAGCGAGTTTGACCGCATCATCCAGATCAACCTCGTCGGCACCTTCCGCTGCATCGCGAAATCCGCCGCCGGCATGCTCACGCTCGACGTCCTGCCGGACGGCGACCGCGGCGCCATCGTCAACACCGCCTCCGTCGCCGCTGAAGATGGCCAGATCGGGCAGGCCGCCTACTCCGCCTCCAAGGGCGGCGTCATCGGCATGACGCTCCCGATCGCGCGCGACCTCTCCACCGAGAGCATCCGCGTCAACACCATCCTGCCGGGCCTCTTCAACACCCCGCTGCTCGCCGGCGCCCCGGAGCACGTGAAGGCGGCCCTCGCCGCCACCGTCCTCAACCCCAAGCGCCTCGGCGCCCCGGACGAATACGCCAGCCTCGCCCTCCAGATGATCCAGAACGGCTACTTCAACGGCGAGTCCGTCCGCCTCGACGGCGGCATCCGCATGGCGCCGCGCTAGAAACAACAGCGGCGGGGATCGCTCCCCGCCGCTGCTTCCTATCCCAAAAATTGCGATCGACTAGAAGTCCGCCGTAAGCGTGACCGACATCGTGCGCGGATTGAGCGGACGGAACGAAGATGTCCCGGCGATCGAGCCGCTGATGAAGGCCAACTGATCCTCATCCGTCAGGTTCTCGATATTCACGCGCGCCTTGAACCGGCCCAGCGGCCCCGTGCCGTCGCCCGTGCCGAAGTCCACATAAGCGGCCAGCACCGTGTAGGCGTCGATGCTCTCCTTGTTCACGAAGTTGGAGAATCGCTCGGACTGGTACTTCGCCGAGATGTTGGCGACGATCCACTCCGTCGGTTCCCACGTCGCGCCCCCGCTCACCACCCATTCCGGGCTGTCGTTCAGCGTCTTGCCGCCGATGCACAGCACCGTCGCGCTCGCGCATCCCGTCACCGCCGTGTTGTTGGCAAAGCCCGCAACATCATCCTGGAAGGTCGTCTGGTTGTAGGTCAGCGTGCCGTTGAAATAGAGCTGGTCGCCGAACATTTCCGGCCGCCAGGCCCCCGTCACTTCAAGACCGTACGCCTCGACGCCGCCGACGCTCTGATAGAACGTCTCCGTGCCGCCCGTCTGTCCAGGCAACGGCGCTGCGTAGCTCTCGATCCGGTTGTCGAACGTCGTGTAGTACGCCGCCACCGAACCGTAGAGCTCGCCCTGCGTCGTCCGCAGGCCAACCTCGAAGTTCTCGGATTCTTCAGCCTGCGGCGTCGGCGCAATTGCTTCCGTGTTCGGCGCCGTCGCGAAGATGTCGTCCGTGCCGCGCGGCAGGGCGTAGTTCTGCGAATAGGATGCGAACACCTGCTCGCTCGGCGTCAGGTTCCACACCGCGCCGACCATCGGCAGGAAATTCTTCTCGAACGTCTCGCTAACCGACTGCGGACCCCAGCCCGGAACCGCCGTCCCGCCGACAACACGATAGTAGTCGTTGAAATTCCGGTAGCCATCGAGCGCGTAGTCCACGGTCAGCGACTTCACGCCCAGCTCGACCTTCAGCTGGTCATCGAACAGGCTGATCGTATCTTTCACGAACAGCTGAAGCGTATCGCGCTGCGAGTTGAACTGCCGCCAGTAGTAGACGACCTCGTCATAGAGAACCGCGCCAGACTGCACGCCGCCGGAATGGTTCACCCGACGTGTAAAGCGCGTGTAGTCGTCCTTCTCGATCCATACGCCGCCTTCCAGCACGTGATCGCCGATCTCGTATTCGCCCTTCACCACCGCGCCATTTCGCACGCCGCCCAGGCTCGTGATGCCGAACGCCGTTCCGCGCGGGGCCGTTACATCGAGACCCGCCGCCGCCTGGTCGACATACCGGCCAACCAGCGACGTCCGGCTCGCCGGAGCGGTTCCGCCCGCGTTCAGCGCGCCATACGTCTCGGGCGACGAACCCCATCCGTCCTTGTCTTCATGATAGGCCGTGATGCTCAGCGATGCGCTGTCGCCCACCGGCGTGAAGAAGGATGCGCCATACAACGTATCCGTTCGCACGTTGATACGGTCAGCGACCCAGCCCGTTGTGTCGTAAGTGTAGCCCGGCGTGTTGTAGACTAGTAGATTGCCCAGCGCCCCCGGCGGCAGCGTCCCGGAATAACCGCAGTCACGCCCGCCCTCGCCATTGGGGCAAGGCGTCCCCGCCTCGTATTGCGCCTTCGTCACGCTCGGCGAGTCGAAGTCGTAAAAGTCGTTGTAAACCCATTTGAAGTCGACATACGCGTCGTCCCAGAGATCCACCTTCACCTTGGCTTCGGCATGTTCGCGATCGATCGTTCCGGCCCCGCGCGACACATTGCTGTCCAGCTTGGTCCGGCTGGCATACGCCGTCACCGGCCCATAACGACCGGTATTCACCTTCACGAACGAGCGGCGAAGCTTGTCGTCGCCCCAGGTGACCGACGCCGTTCCACCAAACTCCTCTGTCGGATCGATCGAATGGTATTCGACGATCGGCCCCAGCGAGGAATAGGCCGGCTGCGAGACATCGCCCGCGCCCGGCGAGGCCACCACCGACCCCAGATTTTCGTTGTCGACATACCGGAAGATCGGGCTTCCGCCGAAAGCGTCGCTCCGCCCCATCGGAATGCCATCAAGGATGAACGCGATCTGCTGCAGGTTGAACGCCCGCACCGTCACCGAGTTACCGAACTCGTAGAGACCCAGCGCGCCTTCTGTCTGCACGTTGAAGCCCGGCAGGGCCTCCAGCATCTTCAGGCCCGAAACCCCCGCCGGCGCGGAGAGCAATGCCTCTCGCGTCACCGCCACCACATTGCTGGCCTGGTCGAGACCCACGGCCTCGTCGGCTTCCGAAAGCCTTCGACCCTGGATCACCACGACGTCGGAAGAATCTGCGGTCGGCGTCGCCTCCTGGGCATACGCCGCCGTGCTCAACGCGCTGACGGAGCAGAACCCCATCAGCATGGCCTTACGTGCAAACGCTCGCATCAATCGCCTCTGTTCTTTTTTCTGCCCCACGCAGCGCGTCCCGAGGTCAATCGGGACGCAGCCGCGCTGCACACTCAAGAACAGCCGCCAGGAGGGATCGAACTTATCGAAAAATGCTTTGTGCGCTTGCACACACATGCTGCAACGCACGGAAATTCAGCGCGCAGCTATGAGCCAATCTGCCGCATACTGATCAAATCAAAGGCGTGGAGCGTCAGTCCTGTCCGCGAGACGAGCCGGTTGCATCGTCGATAGCGAACCGCCACTTGCCGTCGCCACCGCGCTTCAGCACCTCCAGCGACACGCCGTCCATTTCGATCCAGCCTTCGGCGTTCAGCATTTCCCAGCGCAGCTTGCAAACGGCCACATCGCCCGCGACGAGCACGCTCTCATACTTGCCCTTCAGCTGGAACGGCGAGGCAAGCATGCCAGCCAGCGCGCCCTGGATCTGGTCCACGCCGCGGGCGAACGTCTCGCCGTCCATGGTGAACACAGCATCGGCCGCATAAAGCGACAGGATGCCGGGTCCGTCCCGGTCATTGAACCGCTGCTTGAAGACTTCGGCCATGTCTTCCGGTGTATCGACGCCCATATTCTGCACCCCTTGTTCGCTGCGGCGCCATCTTCTCGATGCCGCGCGCAAGATCAAGGCGCCCGGCTACCGCCGCCGGTGTCGTCGATCGCCATCCGCCACAGCCCGTCCGCTCCCAGGCGCTGCACCTCGGTCGAGACGCCAGAGGC
>JAVBYB010000209.1 GCA_030824255.1 bacterium | reverse complement strand
CCGGACAGAAGGCGAGATCATAGGGCAGCCCGGTCTCGTCCAGCGCCGTCTTGACGATCGACCGGCTGACGCCCACGCGCACGGTGGACCGCAGGATCACCATGTTGCCCGGCCGGAGATTCTGCACCAGCCGGCGCGTCACGGCCTTGATTGAATCGAGATTGGTGACCTTGCCGCCCTGCGTCAGCGGCGTGCCGACCGTCACGATGTAAACGCTGCAAACGCCCGGTGCGGGCCATTCCTGCGAGGCGGTCATCGCCCCGGTCGCCACCTGCAGCGCCACCTTCTGGTCGAGCCCTGTTTCCTTGAAAGGCGCCCGGCCAGACCGGATGGTATCGACCGTGTCCTGATTGATCTCAACGCCATGCACGCGATAGCCAACCTCGGCCATCGCGACGGCCAGGGTCAGACCCACATATCCCATTCCGATCATGCAGACCGAACGGTCGGGAAAAGCGGGGGTTACCTTCATGCACGCGACTCCTTCAGGGCCCCGGTCATAGCACAGATATGGCGGCGTCCAGCGCTATCCAGACGGCCGCGCAGGGACCAGCCCATCAAAGCGCGAAAACCAGCTTCCGTCCTGCCGAGGCTGCGGCGATCATCGCCAGCATCCACAACGCCGCTGTCCAGATCGCGATCACGATCACGTCCTGCGGATCCCACATGCGGCCGTAGATCATCGGATCACGATACATGTCGAGCAGCGGAACGAGGGGATTTGCGAACTCCATGAACTTCAGCTGGGGTTCGTTGAAGATTTCGCGCGGCATCATCACGGGCGAGACAAGGAACAGCGCCCGCATGACAAGGCCCAGAATGTGCCGAAGGTCACGGAACTGCGTGCCGGCGACAGACACGACGATCACCACCGCCGAGCCGAACACGATCAGCACGCCGAGATAGGCAGGAAGAAGCAGAAGATGCAGGCCCGGCGCCGGAAACTCTCCAGTGGCCACCCCGAACATGACGACGGCGACGGATTCGATCAGGAAGAAAAGCGTGGCAGTCAGGACAGTTCTCAGCTGGAAGATGAACAGCGGTATGCGGGCCTGCCGCAGATAGCCGCCCGCCGAAGAGAGCGAGTCCTGGCCGCCCTGAACGAAGGCGGAGAACGCCTCGAACATGACCGACCCGGCGAGGACGTAGAGCGCGAACTCCCAGAACGACAGCGACTTGTGGATGTTGCCCCAGACGAACGCGATCATCAGCGCGAACGCCAGCGGCTGCAGAAGCGCCCAGAGATAGCCAAGCTTGGTGCGGCGGAAGCGCGACTTGAGATCGCCCTGCACAAGGCTCCAGCACAGGTGCCGGTAAGCCAGCAGGTCAGCAAGATAGCGGAAAATGAAAGGGAGCTTGCGATCCTGGACGTTCACGAAGGACATGACGCAACCCTTGTACGTACAAACACACGAGACGCGCGCGGCTAGCTGAACTGGCCGATGCGCGCGAGATACTCAGGAAGCACCGTCTCGACCGGCCCATCGGAGACGATGCGTCCCGCCTCAAGCCAGACAAGCCGCGTGCAGACCCGCTCCACCAGCGCCACATCATGCGTGGCGATCACGAAGATGCCGGCATTGTTGACGATGTTCATCATCCGCTCCGAGGCCCGCGCCTGGAAGGATGCGTCGCCTGCGCCGAACACCTCGTCGACCAACAGGACTTCCGGAGAGAACTGCGTCGAGATCGCGAAGGTCAGGCGCACATGCATGCCCGCCGAATAGGTGCGCACAGGCAGGTCGATGAAATCGCCCAGGCCGCAGAAATCCACGATTTCCTGTTCGTGACGAGCCAGCACCTTGCGCGAATAGCCCATGGCCATGCCGCGATTGTAGATGTTCTCGCGCCCTGTGGCTTCCTGCTCGAAGCCCACGCCCAGATCGAGCAGCGTGCCGATGCGGCCGGAAACCCTGATGCTGCCGCCGGCGAGCGGATAGACGCCCGCCATCGCGCGCAGGAGTGTGGATTTGCCAGACCCGTTGTGACCGATCAGGGCGACACGTTCGCCCTGCTGGATTTCCATGTTCAGGCCACGCAACGCATCCACATACTGCGATGTCACGGCCTTCTTGCGCTTGCCGAACATCGACATGACGGCAGACTTCACGCTGCTGCGGTCAAACCCGATCGGATATTGCAGGACGCAATCCTTGACCTGGATGGCCAGGGGCGCGCGCCGGGCGGTGACGGAGCCGCCACCGGGCCCCCTCGCGCGTGATGGGTCAGAGGCTCCCTCAGCCGCGGCGTCCGTCGCAACGACCCGCAGGCTGGCATGCTGGCTAGAGGCACTCACGCGATACTTCCCCTAACTGCCGGCTTATCCCGCCAGCTTGACGCAACATCATCCCGACCTTCCCCGTCCAGATGAATATACAGTTCCTACGCAATTCACCCTAACAACGCCAACCCGTTATGCCGCTTTTGCAGCATTTGCCAAATGAACGGGAAGCCACCCTGGGGCGGGCGCAGTTTTTGTCAGTAAACGCAACAGCTTAGGGTGTTAACGCATGCTCAGATCAGAACGCGGTCGGCGCATCCGCATGTCTGTCGAGCGTAATGACGCGCACTTCGAACGCCACCGCCCCATTGCTCCAGAGGCGAATTTCGCAGGGCCGCGCCTCGCCACGGACTGACCAGGCCTGGGGCACTTCAAACGCAAGCTCGAACAAGGCCGGGCGATCCCATTCGACCGAATCGATCTCAAGCGTCTGCTGCACAACGATCTCGGCCCCCAGAGCCGCCTCGGCAACCAGCCTCGCAACACCTGGCGGCGACTCCGGCGCGGTCGGCGTCACTTCAATGCTCGCCAGATAATTGCCGGCAGGCAGGCGGAGATAGGGGCCAAAGAATACATGCCCCTCGCCCAGCCCGGACGGCGACAGCACTACGCCCGCCTCAAGCCTGGACTTGTCCGAAATCGTTACGGTGTCGATCTGACTTCCGAGGATGGAGTCGGACAGCACCGTGTCGATATCGGAGGACACCAGCGCATACGGCATGGCCCGGAAGAACCATGTCGCCGGCCAGAACACCTCGCCGGACCGGCGCACGCCCAGCACGGGCAGCCCGGCGTCCGCATCAGCCTGGCTGCCGATCAGCGCCGCGTCCTCCCGCTGAATGCCGGTGAAGTCGTCGGATACCAGCAGAAGCCCCGCGTTCTCCGCAAGCACGCGCGCAAAACCGTCTCGGCCGGCCATGCTCCAGTCAGGACGCTCGCCCCGGCGCACGCCGGTTGAAGCGATCTCCCCTCCTGCGGCCATGACCCCATCCACGGCCAGTGCATGACGAAGCCGTCCGATCAGGGGCCCGAGCCCGCATACGCCATGCCGGAATGCCGCGTTGTGAGGCAGGATGATCGCATCGTACGCCCCCGGCCGCACATCCTCCGGCGTCACCACCGTCATCCGCCCGCCGAACAGATGCGGACCGTTCGTGAACGCCTTCACACGGTCGAGCACCGGCGCCTCGACACCGCCAAGACTGCGCACATCGATCAGGTCCAGCTGCGAGAACAGGTCGGCCAGCGCCGGCGCCACATCGTCAGGATGTTCCGCCACGAACAGCGCGCGCTTGCGGCGATCGCCGCCCAGCAGGGCCATCAGCCCGCGCACGATCTGCGCCCGCTCCCACATCCACACATCGCGGCGCAACCGGCCGGCAGGAATTCCAGGCGTCACCCTGCGCGC
>JAVBYB010000544.1 GCA_030824255.1 bacterium | reverse complement strand
CCGTCGGGTCTCGCCAGCAGGTTGCAAGAGCCGCGCCTTTTCGCCTGACAGGGTATCTTGCGGGGGGTCCCGATCTCCCGCGCCGGGAGAATTCGCTCGGTTATGGGTCGGTATTCCCTCTCCAGGCCCCGTGGAACCCGGGTGGCCCGAGGGGTGCAGAGCGCCACCGGGGTCGGGGAAATCCCGAACTCACGGGTATCGGGCAAACCCAGATGGACGCGATGAAGGCACATCCGAATACACAGGTCATGCTCGACGCATGGCGCAGGCTGGCCGAGGGCGGCGACGCCGTCGAAGGCCCTGCCGCCGACGAGCATCCCGGCCTGATCTCAAGCCTCTTCGTGCTTAACCATGTTGGCGAGCGTGACTTCGCATTCCGCCGCACCGGCCTCACGCTGGAGCGCCTGTTCTCCCGCGCGCTGATGGATCACAACTTTCTCTCGATCTGGCTGGAAGCCGACCGCAATCTGGTTGCCGCCGCCCTGGCGCTCGCTGTCCGCGACCGGGGTCCGATGCTGATCCATGCGCGAGGCGAGACGCTCACGGGCAAGCGTATCGACATCGAATTCGCGCTGGCCCCGCTGCAGATGCCGGAACAGGCCACGCCGCGCTTCCTTGGCCTATGCCAGACCATCACGCCGGAAGACGTCCTGAATGGTCGCCCCATCCGCAGCCTCCAGGCCGTCGCCGTCTACCCGCCCGCCCCGCCGCAGAAGCCCGCCATCAGCATCGTAGCTTGCGCTGATCGCTGAGGGCTAAGGCCTCCCGCAAGCATTTGTGAACCATTCGGCATTAACCTTCCGGCGTCTACTCCTCCCTTAGCCGTCCGTCAGAGGGTTGCTGATGCATCTGGCTCAGGCCTCCGAGAAACCTTCGCTCCGTCGCAATGAAGCGACCGATCGCCGCCGCTTTCGCCGCGTCCAATGGCAGGTCCGCGTTCGCGGCCTGACGGGCGATGGCGAAGAGTTCACCTGCACCACGGTGGATGTCGCAGCCGGCGGCCTTCGCATCAACCTCGCGCGTCCGATGCAGAAAGGCGAAAACGTCGTCCTCTACATCGACGATATCGGCCGTGTCGAAGGTGTCGTCGCCCGCGTGCTGAACGAGATCGGCTACGCCATCGAGTTTCGAGTTCCCCCGCGCAAACGCGACAAGATCGCAGACCTGCTTACCTGGCTGATCAACCGGGAGCGCCTTGGCCTTTCTGACGAGCGCGTCGCCGAGCGTCGTCCAGGCGGCGGCCAGATCATAGCCAAATACGGCAACGGTGTTTCCATCGCCTGCGCCGTGGCTGACGTGTCGCTGTTGGGCGTCGCGCTCAAGACCGCCGGCCCCCGCCCCATGATCGGCGACCGCGTGCAGATTGGCGAACGCGCCGGTACATGCGTGCGTTACATCGAAGGCGGTTTCGCCGTTGATTTCCGCACGCTGCACGGCACGGATATCTAGATACGCCTTCAGGCTGACGATGCGCCTCTTAGCCCTGCGCCAGACCGCGGGCCCACGCTGCGACCGGATCCATCATCAGGAACCAGTCGACCAGCGCATGCTGCACGAACAGCACAAGAAAGCCGCCGATGATGGTGACCGGGTGAAAGCTCCGAACTGTTCGCCAATCGTGGAGCAGCAAGGCGATCCATGCGATCCAGCCAAGGGCGATCTCGGGCGGAAACATCGCCGGGAAAAAAGGAGCGATCATTGCGCCGAGATCACGCGCGGGCGTGAGCGCCGGCCCCAGCGTCACAACGCATGCCCAGAATATCAGCCGCTTGTGTGAGGGAGCGTCGCGGCGACGCCAGAACGCGGCGGCCACCAACCCGGAGAAGAGACAGAAGCCGAAGAGGTTGCCGATAACCAGCAGCTCGACAGGAAACGGCAGCGTGACTCCGGCTTCGGCCAGTCTCGCAGGCTGAAGCACCGTCGCGACTATCCCCGTCACCACGACCAGCGCTGCCAGCCCCACGCCGACGACGCCCAGACGCCTGTGAAGATCAGTTCGCCGCCTTGCGACCAGTATGGTCTGTGCAAGAAACAGCAGTTGCCACGCCGTCATGATGACGCCGTGGACGATCAGATGCAGCGGTAATGGTTGCGTACGGAAATGCGGGCGCAGGTAAAAGCTCGGCAGGAAGCCGAGGAACACGATCAGCGTCATCAACGCGGCTGTGACAAGGAAGAAGCGGCTGCGTGCGCGCGCGCCCTGTCCCTGCATCAGTACCGCCGATTGCTCGGTGTTCGTCATCCCGCCCCCAGACGCTAACCCTCGTAGCCCGAATTCTCGAGCATGGAGGCATAGCGATGCACCATGTTCTTGACGTTCATCAGGTGCGAGAGATCGCCGGTGCGCATGGCATAGGCCGCGAACTTGATGGGGCTGGCCCAGTAGTACATCTCTGCCTGATCGGCCATGCGCCCCCAGGTCCTGCCGCCGGCGCGTTCATAGCGCGCGATCAGGTCTTCCAGCGCATCACGCCCGGCCGCCGCGAAGTAGAGCGTGAAATCAGACGCGATATCGCCCACTTCGGCATCCGACCAATCCTCGATCGCGACGAGGCGGTAGTCTGCATCGACAAACAGGCGCGGGTGATAGATGTCGCCATTCACAAGCGCGACCATGTCCGGCCAGAATGCGTCGACATCGACCCACTTCTGCCACAGGCTCCACAGCTGCTCCGGCACGGGGGTGAGGGTGTTGCACTCATCCATCCGCTGGCGCACGCGCGCCCTCGCCTGCTCCGGCGTCATTACCGGAATGCCGGCGCCGGCAGCCGCGCCAATATCCAGCGCGTGCAGTTTCGCCATGGCGCCAGCGAGACTGTCCGCGAAGGTCGCGGGCACGTTGGCCTGCGGCAATCGCCAGATCAGCTCGCCCATCAGCGGATCGATCTCAGCCGCCGGAATACCCGGCAGGACGCGATAGGCGATCAGCTTGTCCGTGTGGGTCTGCCAGTCCGGAATGACGACCGGCACCTTGCCGCGCACATGGTCGAGCACGCGCTTCTCGTGCCGGGCCCGCGCCTGGACGTCGCCGCGCCGTGGCGCCTTCAGCATCCAGTATGCGCCCGATGCATCGCGCGCAGTCGCGGCGAAATACTCTGCGTCGGATCCGGTGATCCGAAGCATGGAAGCATCCTTGTCGAGCTCGATGCCATGAGCGGCGGCGAGTTGCCGAAAATCAGGTGCAGACGTCATGGCGAGACTCCCGTCATCTCGCCCCCACTCAAGACAGGGCAAGGGCAGATCGGCAACCGGCAATGGTCAGTCTTGGCGCCTGCCATGCCTTTGTTGGTCCGACTGCCGATTGCCGACTGCCCCTTGCCCAATTGAAAGGCCTACTGCTCGTTCTGCCAGGAGGGCTTGCGCTTCTCGGCAAAGGCTTTCGGGCCTTCCTTGTGGTCGGCCGAGGCAAGCAGGCGAGCGATTCCCGGAACCTTGTGATCGAACGCGGTCTTCAGATCGGCGGTCTTGAGGCCGGTCAGCACGGTTTCCTTGGTCGCCTTGATCGCCATCGGCGAGCATTCGAGAATCAGTCCCGCCCAGCGCTTGGCTTCTTCCAGGGCCTTGCCCTGCGGCACCACTTCCGTGACGAAGCCGATTTCCTTGCCCTCGGCGGCCAGGACCGTGCGGCCAGTCAGCAGCATGCCCATTGCCTTCTTCAGCGGCACTTCGCGCGGAAGACGGTGCATGCCGGAAGCAAGCG
>JAVBYB010000304.1 GCA_030824255.1 bacterium | reverse complement strand
GGCCAAGGGCTATAACGTCCTTGTCCGCGTCGGCCCGGAGACGGGCCCAAAAAGCAGCAAGGAAATCCTTCTCACCGCCCACTACGACGCCGTCGTGTTTTCAGATGGCAAGCTGGCCGATGGCGCAGTCGACAACGCCGCCTCCGTCGTCGCCATGATCGAAGCGACCCGGCGCGTCGCCGGCCAGACGAAACATCCCGTCCGCCTGTTCCTCACCGATCAGGAAGAACTCGGCCTCGTCGGCGCCCATGCGTGGATCAAGGCGCATGGCGTCGACAACCTCGCCGCCGTCATCAACGCCGACATCAACGCCAATGGCGAGACCTTGATGTATGGCCTCAACAATGGCGACCAGTCCGCCTTCATGGTGGAGGCCGTTCGCGAACTCTGCAGCGCCCGCGCCATGTCCTGCCTCGACTTCCCCGAATACCCGCCCAGCGACGACCGCGCCTTCTCCGCCGCCGGTGCGCCGACCATCTCGCTCGGCCACCAGCCGAAGGCCGAAGCCGATAAGCTCCGCGCCTTCATGCTCAATCCGCCGACCTCCGCCCCCGACCCAGCGACGATCCCCGCCGTCCTCTCGCTGATCCACACGCCCAACGACAAGCTGGATCGCGTCGAACCGGCTACACTGGCGCAAGCCGCCGATTTCTTCACTGCGCTGGTTATGAAGCTGGATGCGGAGCTGCAGTAACCTCCGCTCGCCACCTCCTGTCATTCCGGCCAAGCGGCAAGCCGCGCGAGCCGGAATGACATCATTGGATGTCGCCATAGTGGAATTCCCGTACACAAATGTCGTCGAGATTGGATCGTGAGCTTGCCTCGCGCTCCACACGGCGCGACAACGCCCTGAACCCCGAGGAGCCTCCCCGCATGACCCGCACCGCCATCGTCACAGGCTCCACGTCCGGCATTGGCGAAGGCATCGCGCAGGCGCTGGCCGCCGCTGGCAACAATGTCGTCATCAATGGTTTCGGCGACGCCGCCGCAATCGAGAAGCTCCGCGCCTCCATCGCTGCCGACAACAAGGTCGAATGCCTCTACTCGAACGCCGACATGACAAAGCCCGACCAGATCGAGGCCATGTTCGCCATGACGAAGGAGAAGCTCGGCCCCGTCGACATCCTCGTCAACAATGCCGGGGTCCAGCACGTCTCACCCGTGGAAGAGTTCCCGGTCGCCAAGTGGGATCTCATCATTGCGCTGAACCTGTCGTCCGCCTTCCACACCACGCGGCTCGCTGTTCCGGACATGAAGGCGAACAAGTGGGGCCGCATCATCAACATCGCCTCGGCCCACGCGCTTGTGGCCTCGCCCTTCAAGAGCGCCTATGTCGCCGCAAAGCACGGCATTCTCGGCTTCACGAAATCCATCGCACTGGAAGGCGCAACGCATGGCATCCGCGTCAACGCCATCTGCCCCGGCTATGTCCGCACGCCGCTGGTCGAGAACCAGATTGCCGACACAGCGAAGGCACGCGGCATTTCCGAGGAAGCCGTCATCCGCGACGTGCTGCTCGCCGCCCAGCCAACCAAGGAATTCGTAAAGGTGTCAGACGTCGCCGCAATGGCCGTCTTCCTGACCACCGAAGCCGCCAACCAGATCAACGGCGCCGCCCTCTCCATCGACGGCGGCTGGGTCGCGCAGTAGCCAAGCCGTGGTTTGTGGAAGCGTCTGCCTTGCAGACGCGTTCCCCGCGCACGCGGGGATCCAGCCGGGACAAGGACGTGCGCGAAGCGCCTATTCAGCCGCCACGATAGCGCGCAGTCCATGCTTGCCTACGACGCGCTGCCGCAGCCACGCCACGAACCACCGCCGCACAGGCCTGTCGTAGAACCGCTCCGCCACGTAAGCGAGAGCAACCACCATCACGAGGATCGCAATCCCGCCCAGCGGCGCTGTCTCCACCAGCACGGGCGTGCGCCAGGTGATGCGCTCCGCCAGTTCGCGGAAAGGCTGGTGAAGAATATAGACTCCATACGAAATGCGTCCGCCGATGATGAATAGCGCGGTGAATGACTGCGGAGGCGCAACCGATTGCGACATCCACAGCATTGGGATGCCGAGGCCGACCGCAAGGATCACGTCCACCAGTGGCCGCAATTCGCGCGTCGCCGGGATGAAGCAGGCGAGCGGCAGCGCGAACAGCAACACGAACGCCCACTTGCTCGCCGGTCGCTTCGCGGTGCGCGGCGACCCCAGCAGGCGATAGGCCAGCACGCCAGCAAAGAAGCCGAAGCCGCCGCGCGAGAAGCCCGCCCAGAACGTGCCCCAGTCGGAGCCCGCGTCGATCCCGCCAAGCGTGAAGACCGTGAAGATAAGGCCGAGCGCAAACGCCGCCGTCAGTAGCGCAAGCACGCGCGTGTCGCGCAGCCAGCGGAAGGTGAGCACATAGACGAGGTTGACGAACAACTCGAAGAACAGCGTCCACGCCGGCACGTTGAGCGCGTAGACATCCGGGCTGCCCAGCATCGGAGCCGTCGGCAGCATGAAGAGCTGCGGAATGAGTTGCGCGGTGTAGGACAGGCTGCGCTGGCCGCCATCGGCATCACCCAGCGCCATCCCGCACAGCGCGACGAAGCCGATCAACGTCCCGAGCAGGTAGAGCGGGTAAAGCCGCACGATCCTGTGCAGCATGAACTCGCCCGCGCGCATTCCGGCGGCGAGGCGGGGTTCATAGGCGTACGCGATCACGAAGCCGCTCAGGAGGAAGAACAGATCGACGATAACCGCGCCGCTCGGCGCCCAGAATGGTCCCCAGTAGTGGATCGTGTGGCCGACAAGCACGAGGATCGCCCCGAAGCCGCGCAAGCCGTCGAGAAGGACGAAATTGTCCGGCTGTAGCGTGTCGGCGCCCTTGGCCATTCCTGCACTCCCGATTCACCACCTCGGGGAGCAACCGCCATGCCAACACCGCCGCCAGACCCGACGTCAACCAAACGGTCGAAAAATTATGCTATAAGCAATAAAATATGACGTGCACTAAGCGAATGGAACGACCTTGTTGTCGCTGTCGTGCCCTATATCGGCACGCCCCAGATAAGCGATGCCCGACCGCTCACACCAGAAGCGCGCCACCTCCTCCTCGGTCAGCACGAAGTCCGGATCATTCTTGGGAACCGCCGAACACCGCCCCAATCTGATCCCCGCACATTTGCGGACGTTGGCGTTCGACGTGACGTGGAAGAAATACCGGTCGATCCGGTACATGTACTCTCCGACATCCTCCAGCATGAGGACGCGATCCGCAAAATCCGGCTCCAGCGGCGTGCCCAGCAACTGCGACAGGATCGTCAGATTATACGCCATCGCCTTCTGCCCGGCTCCCAGGCTCGACTCCAGCGCACGACTGTTCCCCTCAAGCAACCACGACAATCCTCGCAAAAACGCCTGCTCGCCATCGTCCCGGACGAGATCGACAGGCATCGGCCCATGCGCCACATCGGCGAACCCCGCCTTGTGCAACCCCGCCAACATGAATCCCGCGTCCGAATACCCCATCCACTTCTTGGCGCGCGCCGCATGGTTCATCCGCGGAATGGCATACTCCGCCACCCGGCACGCCCCATACCCACCCCGCGCAAACCACACAGCATCCAGCGTGGGATCGTTCGCCAGCTCCACCAGCGCATCGATCCGCTCATGGTCCTCGCCTGCGAAATGTCCCGCCTGCCTGAAGCACTGCGCATGAAACCGCAGCT
>JAVBYB010000305.1 GCA_030824255.1 bacterium | reverse complement strand
ATGCGTTCCCCAGCGCGCACATCACGGGCAAGGTGGATTCCATCGCGCCTTCGACCGGCGGCACGTTCAGCCTTGTGCCGCAGGACACGGCGACGGGTAATTTCACCAAGATCGTTCAGCGCGTGCCGGTGAAGATCGTGCTCGACAAGGGCGCCGAGGGCGGCTCGCTCGCCACTGACCTCCTGCGCACGGGCATGCAGGTGACCGCCACGGTTTCGACCAAGCCCGGCTGCGAGTAACCCGAATGAGCGCTATCGCCGCAGCGCCGCCGGGGGCCTACAAGCCGCCCGCGAAGGGCACGCGCGAAAGCCTGATGCTGAATATCGGGTTCTTCGCGATGGTGGTCGGCATGTTCATGGCGATCCTGGACATCCAGATCGTCGCCTCCTCCATCTCGCAGATCCAGGCGGGCGTTTCCGCATCGGCTGAAGAAGTTGCCTGGATCCAGACCAGCTATCTGATCGCCGAGGTGATCGGCATCCCGCTGTCGGGCCTGCTCAACCGGGCGCTGTCGATGCGTCGGCTGTTCGTGTTCTCGTGCGCGGGCTTCACCATGGCGAGCGTGCTGTGCGCGTTCGCGTGGGACCTCAACAGCCTGATCGTGTTCCGCTGCATCCAGGGCTTTCTCGGGGCCGCGATGATCCCGACCACGATGGCGGCGGCCTTCACCCTGTTCGGAGCGGAACGCTCCATGTTCCAGCAGGTGGCGGTCGGCATGGTGGCGACGCTGGCGCCCTCCATCGGCCCGACGCTCGGCGGCTGGATCACGGAGAACATGAGCTGGCACTGGCTGTTCCTCGTGAACGTCATTCCGGGCGTCATCGCCTCGGTGATGGTGTGGAACCTGACGCCGAAACAGCCGACGCAGCTGAGCCTGATCCGCAACATCGACATCATTGGCCTTGCCGCCATGGCGCTGTTTCTCGGCGCGTTTGAGTATGTGTTCGAGGAAGGGCCGACTGCCGGCTGGTTCGAGGACGAGCATCTGGTTTTCTGGATGTTCCTCTGTTCGCTCGCCGCCGTTGTGTTCTTCTGGAGGGCGTTCAGGCAGGCCAATCCGGTTGTTGACCTGTCGATCTTCAAGGACAGGAACTTCGCGGTCGGTTCGATGGTGGCGACCATCGTCGGCTTTGGCCTGTTCGGCTCGGTCTACCTGACGCCGCTGTTCCTGGGCTCCGTGCGTGGCTACAATGCCGAGCAGATTGGCCATGTGATGAGCATTGGCGGCATCGCCATGTTCATCGGCGGCCCGATCGCGGGGATGCTGATCCGCAAGATAGATCCGCGCTACGTGCTGGTGATCGGGCTGTCGCTGGCGGCCATCGGGCTCTACTGGAACAGCTTTCTCACGGCGCAGTCCTCGTTCGAGGAGCTGTTCTGGCCGCAATTCCTGCGGGGGATGGGGCTCATCATGTCGATGATCCCGTCCAACTTCATCGCGCTGGGGACGCTGCCGCCGCACAAGCTGCCGAATGCGACGGGCCTCGTCACCGTGTGCCGGAACCTTGGCGGGGCGCTGGGCCTGGCCGCGCTCAACACGATGCGACTGAACTACACCAACCTGCACAATCAGGAAATTTCCATCGGGCTCGATCCGTCGCGGCCGGAAGTGCAGCAATTCCTGATGCAGGCGGAAGCCAGCCTGCGTGCGGCTGGCGTGTCCGACCCGTCGGGCGCGGCGATCGCACAGCTGGTGCGGCGGATGCAGATAGAAGCGTCGGTGATGACGTTCAACAATCTGTTCCTGGTGATGGCGATCTGCTTTGCGGCGATGCTGCTGATGGCGCCGCTGCTGAAACGGCCGAAGCCGCCGCAAGCGGGCGCGCCGGCGGCGCACTGAAATATCCGCCAGCTTCGCTGGCAGCCCCCCTCCGTCACGCTGTGCGCGCCACCTCCCCCGCCTTCGGCGAGGGAGGACTTCCCCTTGCCGCGCGAAGAAGTCCTGTCCCAGCGAAGCTGGGGAAGGTGACATGCGAAGCATGACGGAAGGGGCCGACCGCGAAGCGGGGGACTGCCCCTTGCGCCGGGAACCCGAAACCCTACCTCTTGCCATGGATCAAGGACCCGGCCTTCGGGCGGGCGCTTGATCCATGTCTTCCCAGGGGATGCCGGCTTCGGGTCCCGCAACGTGCCTTCCGACTGCTTTTCACAAGGGTCAATTGATGGACTTCGAACGCTATACCGAGCGCGCACGCGCCGCCGTTCAGAGCGCCCAGACGAACGCGCTCGCCAGCGGCCA
Source organism: bacterium (assembly GCA_030824255.1). Classification (GTDB taxonomy): domain Bacteria; phylum Pseudomonadota; class Alphaproteobacteria; order Caulobacterales; family Hyphomonadaceae; genus UBA7672. The sequence continues at coordinate 1,480 of JAVBYB010000305.1, read as the reverse complement.
CCCGCAACTCCTGCCTGAACACCTGATCAAGGCGATGTTTGCGGATCGCGACCGTCTTGCGCTGAACCTCATCCGCGCCGCCGGAGGCAATCCCGAGCTGGCGCATTCCAACATCGACAAGCTGCTGGCATCGCATCCGCGTTCCACCGGCGGCTCGCAGCCGGGGCTGAGCCAGGATCTCGCGCGCCTGTTCCAGATGGCCGAGGAAGATGCGAAGTCGGCGGGCGACGATTATGTCACCGTCGAGCGGTTGCTGCTGTCGGCCACCAAGATGAAGAACAAGGCTGCCGATGCGCTCAACGCCGCTGGCGCCACGACAAGCGCGCTGGTGAAAGCCATCGCAGACCTGCGCAAGGGCCGCACGGCGGACACCGCGACATCTGAAGAGAAATATGAAGCGCTGAAGAAGTATGCGCGGGACCTGACTGAAGCGGCGCGTGCGGGCAAGCTTGATCCAGTGATCGGGCGCGACGAGGAAATCCGGCGCTGTATCCAGGTTCTCTCCCGCCGCACCAAGAACAACCCTGTCCTCATCGGCGAGCCGGGCGTCGGCAAGACCGCGATTGCAGAGGGCCTTGCCCTGCGTATCGTCAATGGCGACGTGCCGGACAGCCTGAAAGAGAAGAGCCTCATGGCGCTCGACATGGGCGCGCTGATCGCGGGCGCGAAGTTCCGTGGCGAGTTCGAAGAGCGTCTGAAATCCGTGCTGCAGGAAGTCACGCAGGCGGAAGGCCAGATCATCCTGTTCATCGACGAGATGCACACGCTGGTCGGCGCAGGCAAGGCGGACGGCGCGATGGATGCGTCGAATCTGCTGAAGCCCGCCCTTGCGCGCGGCGAGCTGCATTGCGTCGGCGCGACCACGCTGGATGAGTATCGCAAGCACGTCGAGAAGGACGCCGCCCTCGCCCGCCGCTTTCAGCCCGTGTTCGTCGGAGAGCCGAGCGTGGAGGACACGATCTCCATCCTGCGCGGCCTGAAAGAGAAGTACGAGGTTCACCACGGCATCCGCATTTCGGACGCCGCCATTGTCGCCGCTGCAACGCTCTCGAACCGCTATATCTCAGACCGGTTCCTTCCGGACAAAGCCATCGACCTGATGGACGAGGCGGCAGCCCGCCTGCGCATGGCTGTAGAATCAAAACCGGAAGAACTGGACGAAATTGATCGCCGCCTGATGCAGATTCGCATCGAGGCGGAGGCGCTCAAGAAGGAGAAAGATGACGCCTCGAAGGACCGGCTCAAGCGCCGCGAGGCCGAGATCAGAGAACTGCAGGCGAAATCGGACGAAATCTCCGCCGCATGGAAGGCCGAGAAGGGCCGTCTCGCGGGCGCGACCAGCGCCAAGGACAAGCTCGACAAGGTGCGCGCGGAAATGGCCGACGCCGAACGCCGCTCCGACTGGGCGCGCGCGGGCGAGATCAAGTATGGCGAGATCCCGGCGCTCGAGAAGCTGATTGCGGAGTCCGAAGGCAAGTCT
>JAVBYB010000262.1 GCA_030824255.1 bacterium | reverse complement strand
GCGGCGATGATCAGCAGGGACGGCCACATCCCTATCCCCGTTGCATCCCATGCATTCTGCCAGACGTAATCAACCCGGCTCGCCAGCGCTCCAAAGTCTTCCGCAGCTTCGGCGCGCACCTGCTCCAGAACCTGCGGCAATGGCAGGATCGCGAACACGAGCCCGACCACCACGAACAGCGCCCCCGAGATCCAGCGTCCGAATTTCCAGGTGTTGGTCGAGAACCAGTAGTCCGCCGCCGCCCCCGCCATCAGCGCGAACGCAGGGTACATCGGCAGCGTGTAATGGACGAGTTTGGTCGGTGCGATCTCGAACACGATCCACGACGGCACGATCCAGCAGACGAGGAACCGCCAGGCCATCGCCTCGCGCCCTTCGGCGGCAAGTGACGCGGCCCGCGCCGGACCTTCCGGGGCAAGTCCCTTGTCGCCCTTCTTCGGCAGCAGCCGATCGATCGCCATCCAGATTCCCGGCACCAGCAGCAGCGTTCCCGGCCAGAACAAGAGCGGCAGCGCCGCTGTGTGCATGCCGAACGGACCCGCATGGCCCTCGGCCGCATCAACCAGCTTCTGGCCAAGATCGACGCGAACGGCTTCCGACAGGAATTCGCCATCGGTCGCCACCTGGACGGCGACATACCAGGGGATGGTCATCACGCAGAACAGGCTCAGCCCGAACCAGTAGAGCAGTGGACGCGCCCAGCCATATTTCCGCTCCCACAGGAACAGCGCCCCCAGGGTTGCAAAACAGACCAGCGGCGCAATCGGCCCCTTGAGCAGCACGCCCAGCGACAGGCACGCCCAGAACAGCACGCCGTGCCATTTGCCGCCTGTTCCCGCCCGCATGTGAGCCAGCGCGCCCATGCCAAGCACCAGCACGGCGCACTGCGCCGCGTCCGTCTTCCCGATGTTGGCCTCGGTCGTCAGAAGCAAGGTCGTGCCGATCACCACGCCGGCGATGAAGGCGGCCCGCCTTGAGAAAAGAGCGATACCCGCCCAGAAGGTCGCCATCGCCGCGATCATCGCGCCCAGCATGGACGGAACGCGGTACTCCGCGATGTTCCGCCCGTCAGGGCCCGACATCAGGGACACGGCCACGGACTGGAACCAGTGGATCGCCACCGGCTTCTTGTTCCGCAGGTCGTCATGATAGCGGATCACGACGAAGTCGCCGCTTTCCATCATTTCGGACGAGGCTTCGGTAAACCGCCCCTCGTCCCGGTCCAGCACAGGCAGGGCGAACAGCCCCGGCAGGGCAAGCAGAAACACAAGGCCAGCCAGCACGGCATAGGCCCAGCGGCTTTCGGTCAACCGGTCAAAACGATCTGTCACGCTCAGAAAAATCCCAGCTGCCGTGATTCGGGATCGGTCGATTCGGGATCGGAGCCGGCCAGAATTCCGGACCGACCATAACGGCACTTTCCGTGGTCGTCGCCGGGTTTGTTCGCCTCATCCGGGAACCGCGTCGCATTCCCGGCAGCCAGCCCCTCGCAACCAGAACCTCCCGCGGCTATAGGATATTTCATGGATGCACGCGTGAAGACGGACAGCATTATGGCCGCAGCCGAAGGGCGCCCCGAATTCAGCGTTGTTTCGCCCGTCCGCAACGAGGCGGGCAACGTCGAAACGCTGGTGCGCGAGATCTCCCAGGCGCTATCGGGCCGGGCGTTCGAGATTATTTTTGTCGATGACGCCTCGCAGGATGATACGCGAGCCCGTCTTTTTGCGCTTAAAGAGCAGGTTCCCACTCTGCGCGTCCTTGGCCACCGGAAGAATGCTGGCCAGAGCCGCGCCGTCAGAACGGGTGTCATGGCTGCACGGTCGAACATAATCGTGACCCTGGATGGCGACGGGCAGAATGACCCGGCCGACATTCCGGGCCTCATTGCCCAGCTCAGCCGGCCGGATGCGCCCGGCGATCTGGCGCTGGTGCAGGGCCGCCGCGAGAAGCGGATCGATTCCGGCTGGAAGAAAATGGGCTCGCGCTGGGCCAATGGCGTGCGCCGGTCCGTCCTCAAGGACGCCAACAATGATTCAGGTTGCGGTATCCGGGCTTTCCGCCGCGACGCCTTCCTGCAGCTTCCCTACTTTGACCACATGCACCGCTATCTGCCCGCCCTGATGCAATCGGACGGCATGAGGGTGGAGGAACGTCCCGTCGGGCATCGCGGCCGCCAGCATGGCCGGTCCAACTACACCAATTTCGGGCGCCTTGCCGTTGCGGTGGCGGACATGCGCGGCGTCATGTGGCTGAGAAAGCGGCGCCGGTCGCCTGGTGGCGTGGACGAAATTTAAGTGCGGCCAGCGAGGCATGTCTCGCAAGGGCGGAGGGCTTTCAATTGGACGAAAAGCTGGCTACCGGTTTGCGGGTTGAAGCCATGGAGCGCCGCGAGAAACAGCGCGCCGGGCGGAACGGACCAGAGAGGGGCTCACCCATGCGTGTTATCTTCGGGATCTTCCCGTTGCTGGCCATTCCGATCATCATCTACAACATCATGGCGCTGACCACGGGCGGCGGCATCGACGCCAATGGCGTTTCGGCCATCTCGCTGCAGCTTGCCGATCCGGTGCGGGGAACGCCGGTGTTCGGTTCCTGGCGCATCACGGGTGGCGACATCCTGGTGATCCTGTCGATGGTGTTCTTCTTCGTGGAGATCATCAAATCGACCTCGACCGGCTCCTCGACCATCGCGAACCACGCGATCTCGATGCTGGTGTTCATCGTCTGCCTGATCGAATTCCTGCTGCTGCCCAACTTCCAGACATCGGTGTTCTTCATTCTCACCTTCATGTGCCTGCTGGACGTTCTGGCCGGCGTGGTGGTGACCATCGTGTCTGCCCGGCGCGACTTCTCAGTTGGCGACAACCATAACTGATCGCATAGACTCTTCGCCTGAGTCGGCTGCGCCAGCAGGAGCGGACCCATGGGCATTTTCTTTGACCACGACTGGTTCGATGACCGTCTGAAGGCGAGCGGCCTGACGCGCGCCTCCATGGCCCAGGCCGCCGGCATGACCATCGACGAGATCGAGATGGTCTACTCCGACCGTCGGGAACTCGAGGGCGGCGAAGTTCATGCGATCGCGCGCATCCTCGCGACCGACCCACGCGAAATCGCCGATCGCGCCGGCGCGGCTGATCCTGGCGAAATGGCGATGCCTGCCGCCCCGCCGCCGCTACGCGCCGGACCGGGAATGACGGTGCGGTCCGAAGTTCCGGTCACGCGCGAAATGATCGCAGGTATCCACGAACGGCTCGACCGTCTGGAAAGCCTCATTGGGCTGGTAATCAAGAAGCTTGACCAGAAGCGCTAGGCGCGAGCCTAGGCCTTTTCCTCATGGCTCGGACGCAGGGGCGTCCGCGATTCCGGTTGCTGGTAGGCTCGGCGCGCGACACCCGGTTCAATGGTTGCGGGCGCGATCTGGCCTAGCAGGTGGACCCCGAAAGCCGATGTGATCCACGGAGGGGAGCGGTGGGTAGCGCGGCTAACATCCTCTTCGGGGGCCGAGCGGCGTTCAGCTTCGCGCCCACGCCGATCATCAAACCGCCGGCGGCGGTCTTCATGGCGGAACACGTAGGGGGCAGCCTCGACGCGCATACAGGATGAACTGCAAGCGGCGCGCCGTGTTGCATGCGTTAACCTTAATTCGTCGGCAGAATGATTAAGAGCCGGACGGCAGGCGTCAGCCGTCCTTGGGCTTGTCCGTGCTCGGGGGGTACTGACCGCCCGTGGCGATCTGGGC
>JAVBYB010000244.1 GCA_030824255.1 bacterium | reverse complement strand
CCCCTGGAGCCGAGCACCACGATCTCCAAAAGGGCCGGATCGAGCTTTTCAGCTGACGTCCGCGCCAGGCACTCGCAGACCTCCGGTGCCTCGCCATTGCTGAGGCACTGGTCGGCGATGGCCTTCTTGCCCTCCTCATTCTGACTGCACCCAGCCAGAACCGTCAGAGCGAACAGAGATCCTGCAAGGCGCCTCATGGCGACCATCTACCTGTATGAGTGTCCAGGCGCGCTTCTATAGATGCGCCGCGCCGCGCTCAACTTGGCTGGTGGCATTCCAGCTGGGCTTCGGCAATACGGCTCGGCTGCTCGAACAACACGTTCGGCGGCAGGCCCTGCATGATTGCGTCGGCCTCTTCTTCCTTGCCCTGCTCTTGCAGCAGGAAAGCCTGCTGCACTTCAGGCGACACATCCGCCGCCGCTACAAGCGCATCGATCTTGCCCGCCCGGCATTCGCACATAGCCGGATCGCCCCCGCCCGCCGTACAGGCTTCGGTGAAGGCGACATGCTCGGCGCTCGGGGGCGGCTTTGTCTCGCCACAGGCCGCAAGCAGCGCCACAGCCGCCAGAGAGAACACCGCCCGCATCATCATCGCATTCATCCTGGCCCGCTGCGGGCAAGGCCGCACCCTAGGTTGCGCTTCCCCAAGCGCCAACCTGCAATGCTGTAAGAATTCAGCGAGGATTACCCGCGAAAGCCCCGCGCAATCACGAACGTCTCGGGGCTTTCCGGCCTGCTGGAAGGCGGTTTCCAGTGGCGTACATCGTCGAAATTGGTCTTCAGCAGCTCCAGCAGCGTCCCCTGCGCCCCGCCCTGGAACACCTTGGCCACGAAGGTTCCATTCTTCACCAGGTTGTCGATCGCGAACTGCGCCGCAACCTCCGCCAGCCCCACCGTGCGGACGTGATCCGTCTGCTTGTGGCCCACCGTGTTGGCCGCCATGTCGGACAGCACCAGCGTTGGCCTGTCGCCCAGCGCCGCCATCAGCTTGTCGGTCATGCCCGGCTCGTTGATGTCCGCCTCGAAGATGATGACATCCGCCATCGAATCGATCGGCAGCAGATCGATCCCGACGATCTTCGCCGCCCCCGCCTCCGCCACCACCTGCAGCCACCCGCCCGGCGCGCTGCCCAGGTCCACGACTCGCGCCCCGCGCTTCAGGATATGGAACTTCTCGTCGATTTCCTTGAGCTTGTAGGCCGCCCGCGCGCGATAGCCCGCCTCCTGCGCCCGGCGCACATAGGGGTCGCGCAACTGGCGATCCACCCACTCGCGCGAAGACTTGGAGAGCGTTTTCTTGCGCACCTTCTCCTTCTTCACCGTCGACCGGCTGCTCGCATTCTGCTCCGGCTTCTGGGCCGGGGGCTTCCACTTGCGGCGGCCCCTGCTGTCTTCTTCCACGGTCATTCTGCCGCCTCCGGCGCTTCAGCCTTTGGCTTGCGCTGTGTGTTGTTGCGGCGATTGCCCGGCTTGCGCGCGCCCGTATCCGGCCCGTGCATCATCGACAGCAACATGCCCTCGCGTAGTCCCCGATCCCCCACCCGCAGAATGGCCGACGGCCAGATGCTCCACACCGATTCCAGGATCGCCATGCCCGGCAGCATCAGGTCGGATCGTCCGCCTGTGAGGCATGGCTCTTTCGCACGTTCTTCTGGCGTCGCCGCCGCCAGCCGCCGGATCGTTCCCAGCAGCGCCTCGCGATCGACCCGCACGCCATCCACGGCCGACCGCACATAGCGGTCCAGACCGATATGCACGCCGACAAGGCTCGTCACCGTGCCCGAATTCCCGATCACCTGCCCGCGCCCGGCCCTGAACAGAGGGCCAAACCTTGTCGCCGCATCGTTCGCCTGCATCAGCGATGTCACATGCGCGACCATGCGGGCATACGTGTCCTCGCCCGTAAATGTCTCGTGCAGCGTCACCACGCCCACCGGGAACGATGCCCAGCCGAGAATCGGCGGCCGGGCCGCACATCCCTTCACGCCCCGCGTCGCAGCGGACTTCGCGTCGATCCACGACAGCTCCGTCGACCCCCCGCCAATATCTATCACCAGCGCGAAGTCGAAGGCCGGGTCCACAAGGTCGAGCGACCCCAGGAGCGCGAACTTCGCCTCTTCCTTGGGCGAGATCGTCTCCATTCGCAGGCCGACGCTCTTGCGCACTTCGCTGACGAAATCCCGGCCATTGCTTGCGGCGCGGCAGGCCTGCGTCGCGATGAACTTCGCCTGCACGGGGCGGTGCTTCTTTACCTTGTCGTGGCAGCGCCGCAGCGCATCCATGGCCCGTCCCATGGCTGCGTCAGAAAGCCGTCCTGTCGCTGCGAGACCCTCTCCCAGCGACACGATCTGCGAAAAAGAATCGACAACGCGCAGCCCGCCCGATGCCGAGCGTTCGGCGATCAGGAGCCTGCAATTATTCGTTCCGAGGTCCAGCGCCGCGTAGGTTCTTGAAGCGCCGCCAGACCGTCCCGCCGACTTTCCGCGACGGGAACGCATGGGCTTCGCCATGGACTGTTCCGTGATCTTCTTGCGACAGCCATAGCTCGATCCGCAGGCGATGGCACGCTCCATAATTCGTTTACTGTCATGGCCTGTTGCAGCCCTTTCATTACTGCGTCTAATGACTTCCAAGGCGCTGGCGGGATCCGTACCGAGTTTCTCGGGACAACGGGCAAAGCCATGCCGGCTGGGTAAATCGGGGCAAGCAAGGCTAGGGGCGCTGCGGGCCATGGACGTCAACAAGGCTGCAAAATTCGGTATCGGACAGCAGGTCCGTCACCGGCTGTTCCCGTTCAGGGGAATCATCTTCGACGTCGATCCCGAATTCGCGAATTCCGAGGATTGGTGGACGTCGATCCCCGAGGAAATCCGGCCGGTGAAGAACCAGCCTTTCTACCACCTGCTCGCCGAGAACGAAACGAGCTACTACGTGGCCTACGTCTCCGAGCAGAACCTCCTGCCCGATGACGCGCCCGAGCCCGTGAACCATCCGCAGATCCCGGAAATGTTCGAGATCGACGACCACGGCCTCTACAAGAAGCGCACCACCCACGCGCACTGATCGCGGCGCCCGACAGATCGACATGCAGGACGCCGGGCCTTAGCCTCGGCGCATGTCTTGTTGGGGAAGACCGATGCGAACACTTGGCCGCGCGCTCCTAGCCGCGCTCCTGATCTCCGCCACGCCCGCCCTCGCACAAACGCCAGACGTCACGTGGCAGCACGTCGTGGCGATGAATGGCGTGCGCGGCGAAGTGAAGAAAGTGCATATCGCGCCCAATGGCGACATCCTCGTCGCGGGCCATATTCCGAAGCCGGGCTCCGGTTCGGGACGCGCACAGAACGACGCGTGGGTCGCGCGCTTTTCCTCGGACGGTCACGAACTCTGGTCGAAAACACTCGGCGGCCCTGTCCGCGATGAAGCGCTTGCGCTCGATCTCGGTCCGGATGGCTCTGTCCTGATATCCGGATGGCGCGACATTCAGGAGATTAGGACATGGTTTGCGTTTGCCGCAAAATTCAGCGCCGACGGCGAGCTTGTCTGGGAGAAGACCCTTCGCGACACCTGGCGCAACACAATTGCATTGGAAATCCGCGCAACCAGCGACGGCGGCGCCTTGATTGCCGGCGAGGAGAATCGCGGGGAAGAGCCCGGCGAATGGCCGCTGGTCGTGAGGCTTGATCGCGAGGGTGCCATCGAATGGCGCGCCACGCCCCTGCCGCCGCGTGATCCCGACGCTCCCCCGCTCCC
>JAVBYB010000195.1 GCA_030824255.1 bacterium | reverse complement strand
CCACATGAATCTCGATACCTTTCTCATGCCCATAGGCGGCGGCATCACGCAGCCGGGTCAGTTCTTCTTCCGCGTCCGCATGATGGCCTGCGAAAACCAGTTCGACATACTTGCCCGTGTGCAACTCGACCACCGGCGCGCCCATCGCTTCGGCGACGGCGATCTGGACCCGGCTCGGCTCGATGAACAGCGAGACGCGGCTGCCGCCCTCGCGCAGCGCACGGACGAACGGCTCAACCTGATTGTGCAGGCGCGCGACATCCAGCCCGCCTTCGGTCGTGCGCTCTTCGCGACGTTCCGGCACCAGGCAGGCCGCGTGAGGTTTGTACTCCAGCGCGATGGCGAGCATCTCGTCCGTCGTCGCCATCTCGAGATTGATCGGCAGGTTCACCGCTTTCCGCACCGCCTCGAGGTCGGCGTCGCGGATGTGGCGGCGGTCTTCGCGGAGGTGGATGGTGATGCCGTCGGCGCCAGCGGCCTGCGCAACCGCAGCCGCCTTTGCCGGATCAGGATGCGCGCCGCCGCGAGCGTTGCGGATGGTGGCGACGTGATCGATATTCACGCCGAGGCGGGCGCGCTCCAGTTTCATTTCAATCCCCGGCTGCCTGGCTTGATGGCAGGGATCGCCGCCAGTTCCGGCGGCAGTTCGTTGGCGTCATAATCTGGGAAATCGACAGCGGCGAGCGAAACAAGCTGCAATCCGCCGACATCGGCCTTGCCGTTGGCGCGATCCACGACACAGGCGGCGCCCACGACATTCGCGCCAGCGCCACGCATGGCTTCCAGCGTTTCGCGCATCGAGATGCCAGTGGTGACAATGTCCTCCACGATGATGACGCGGTCTTCCGGCGACACGGTGAAACCGCGGCGCAGGCTCATCACACCGCCTTCGCGCTCCGTATAGATCGAGCGACAGCCGAGTGCGCGAGCGGTTTCATAGCCCGGGATCAGGCCGCCGACCGCCGGACCGACGACCACGTCGATCTTGCCGAAAGCTGTTTCCAGCTTGCGGGCCAGCGCCGAGCACAACTTCTCGGTCGTCGGCGGATGTGAGAAGACCAGCGCCTTCTGGAGGAAAACCGGGCTGCGCCGACCGGAGGACAGGATGAAATGGCCCTCCAGGAGAGCGCCGACTTGTCTGAATTCGTCGAGGACGTCTTGCGTGTTCATGGGGTCGCTTTAGCGGTTTCGCTGCGGTGGCTCAACGTCGGATCAGTCGGCGCAGAGCGGGTAACCGGCCTTGCCGTTCTCCACGAGCTGGAAACAACCGCATGGATCGCTGTTGGCCGTGCAGATACCCGTCGCAGCTGATTCCGGCGGCGCGGACATGCCGCTGGTGACGCACTGGCCCGAACACTGGGAACTGTCCGTGCAGGCCTTACCGGCATCGGCATAGGTCACGACGCAGGCTGGCGTGCCCATCATGCAGATCGGACGCCACGTGCCACTGATGGCGGCGCACTGCGCCGGGCTCGAAGCAGCCTGCCAATCGACCTTAGCGGGCGCTTCGGGTTCGGCTGCAGCTGGAGTTGTGGCGGGCTGCGCACAAGCAGCCAGCATCAGCACCATGGCTGCGAGTATCGTCCGGATCATTCGGTCTATCCCTTTACGCGTTCGGCGGAGTCCACCACGGCAAGAGCACGCAGGGCAGCGACAATCTGTGTGAGGCGCTTGTTGTCTTCCACTTCGACATCGAACTCGAAATCGAAGAAGTCCGGCGAGCGCTTCAGCGTCTTCACGTTGATGATATTGCCCTGCGCATCCGACACGGTCTTGGCGAGCAAGGCCAGCGCACCCCGACGGTTGGCCGTGGTGACATGGATACGGCCGACCGCCAGCGCATCGGATTCGCCCTTCGGCCGCCAGCGCAGGTCGAGCCAGCGGTCCGACTGGTTCTCGTAGTCGGCCAGCCGGGCGCAATCGATGACGTGGACCTCGATGCCCTTTTCGGGGATGAGAACGCCGACAATGCGATCGCCCGGCAACGGCGAGCAGCACTCAGCGAGATGCATGGTGACGCCTGCCGTCGTCTCGCCGCCAGCGATGAGATTGGGGCTTTCGGAATCGGGCGCCGACTTCGCCTGACGGCCCGGATCGTCGAGACCCGGGAAAGCCTTCTCCAGCATGTCGGCAGTGGAAAGACGGCCGCGGCCAACCGCTTCGGACAAGGCTTCGAATTTCTCGAACCCCGTGCGATCGGTCATCTCTGTGCGATCGACTTCGGCGGGATCGAGACCGATACGGCGCAGGGCATGTTCGATCAGGCGCTCACCGATGGCGACAAACTCGCCCCGTTCCGCAACCCGGGTGAGGCGACGGATCGCGGATCGCGCGCGGCCGGTGACGGCGAGGCTCTCCCAATGGGGCTGTGTCGCCGGCTTTGCGCTGCGCAGAATTTCGACCGTATCGCCATTTTCCAGCTTGGTGCGGAGCGGGCGCTCCTGCCCGTTGATACGTGCGCCAATGGTCGTGTCGCCGATCTCGGTGTGAACGGCGTAAGCGAAATCGAGCGGCGTTGAACCCGCAGGCAGGCGAACGAGCAGGCCCTTCGGCGTGAAGACGAACACGCTGTCGCGGTACATCTGCAACTTGGCGTGCTCGAGGAATTCCTCCGGCGAGGAGCCGTGCTTCAGCATGTCCGCGAATTCGATCAGCTCGCCTTCAGCATCAAGGCCGGCTTCACGGGCGGCCTCGGCATCGAAGCCGTATTGCGAGTCCTTGTACTTCCAGTGTGCAGCCACGCCTCGGTCAGCTACTGCATCCATGTCCCTCGTGCGGATCTGCAGTTCGACGCGGCGATTTCCCGGTCCCAGGAATGTCGTGTGAATCGACCGATAGCCGTTCGGCTTGGGGACGGAGATATAGTCCTTGAATTTCTCAGACAGCGCCGCCCATTGCTGGTGCGCAGCGCCGAGCGCGCGATAGCATTCGTCGACTGCCGACACGATGAACCGATAGGCGAACACGTCGCCGAGATCCTTGAATGATATCGACTTGGTTTCGAGCTTCCGCCAGATCGAGTACGGGCGCTTCATCCGGCCAAGCAGCTCGCCGCGAACGCCGCGCGCGAGCATCACGGTTTCGAGGTCCGACCGGATGCGGTCGAGCATGGAGTTGTCGTCCTCGACCAGCTCTTCAAGGCGCTTGGTGATGGCCGAATAGGCCACCGGATTCACCTGTCTGAAAGCGAGGTCTTCCAGCTCGGTCGCGAAGATCGACAGGCCAACACGGCGAGCCAGCGGGGCGTAGATATCCAGCGTCTCGCGCGAGATACGAAGACGAGACTCCTCCGTCGGCATGAACTCGATGGTGCGCATGTTGTGAAGCCGGTCAGCCAGCTTCACGAGCAGGACGCGGATATCCCTCGTCGTCGCCAGAATGAATTTCTGGAAGTTCTCCGCCTGGATCAGCGCGCGCGGCGAATTGCTACCGGTCACCTTCGGTAGCTTGGTCACCCCGTCGACCAGCTCCGCCACATCTTTCCCGAACAGTCCGCGGATCTCATCCACCGAGACCTCGGTGTCTTCGACGACGTCGTGCAGCAGTCCGGCTATGATTGTGGACTGGTCGAGCTTCAGGTCGGTCAGCAGGCCGGCGACCGAAACGGGATGTGCGAAATACGGATCGCCCGAATGGCGCAGCTGCTGGCCGTGCTTCATTACAGCGAACACATAGGCCTTGTTCAGTTCGTCCTCGTCCGCGTCCGGCTGGTAAGCCTTCACACGTTCGACGAGTTCGTTCTGACGAAGGAATTTGCGGCCGCGCGGCTTCACGAC
>JAVBYB010000375.1 GCA_030824255.1 bacterium | reverse complement strand
TTGCATGCGGCACGGCGTATTATGCGGGCTTTGTCGCGAAATACTGGTTCGAGCAGCTGGCGGGGATCGTCACTGATGTCGATGTGGCGTCCGAGTTCCGTTATCGCGAGCCCGTGCTGGGACCGAAGACCCTGGCGCTGATGGTGACGCAATCGGGCGAGACGGCGGACACCAAGGCGGCGATGGAATACGCCAAGGCGAAGGGCGTCATGACGGCGGCCGTCGTCAACGTGCCCACCTCCTCCATCGCGCGCGAGTGCGACGCCATCCTGCCGACGCTGGCGGGCGTGGAGATCGGCGTTGCTTCGACCAAGGCTTTCACGGCGCAGCTCTGCGCGTTGCTGGCGACGGCCGTGGCCGCCGGGCGGCAGCGCAACTTCCTGTCGCGCGAGCGGGAAAAGGCGATCATCGGTTCGATGATCGAACTGCCGCGCCTGATCGGTGACGCGCTGAAGGCCGAGGCGCAGATCATCAAGCTGGCGCCCGAACTCGCAAAGGCGCGCGACATTCTCTATCTCGGCCGCGGTCAGCATTATCCGATCGCGCTGGAAGGCGCGCTGAAGCTGAAGGAAATCTCGTACATTCACGCCGAGGGCTATGCGTCGGGCGAGTTGAAGCACGGGCCCATCGCGCTGATCGATGAGCGCACGCCGGTGATCATGGCGGCGCCGCACGACCACCTGCTGGAAAAGTCCCTGTCGAACCTTCAGGAAGTGGCGGCGCGGCGGGGGAAAGTGTTCCTCGTCTCCGACAAGGCCGGCATCAAGCAGGCAGGGGACGCCCCCTTCGGAACGATCGAGATTCCGGAATGCGAGCGCGTGATCCAGCCGATCGTGACCGTCGTTCCGCTGCAGCTGCTGGCCTATCACGTCGCCGTCGAGAAGGGCACGGATGTGGACCAGCCGCGCAACCTCGCGAAATCGGTGACCGTCGAATAGCCGGAAAGGCGGAACTGGCCCCTGCGTTGCAATGGGTCGTCAGAATCCTCCCGCGTGCTACGCTTGTGGCGCGTCCTGAACCAGTTTGAGCAGGGAATTTACCATGAAGCCTGTCCGCAAGGCCGTTCTGCCTGTCGCCGGTTTTGGCACGCGCGTGCTGCCGGCCACCAAGGCGGTGCCTAAGGAAATGCTGACGGTGTTCGACCGCCCCGCCCTGCAATACGTGGTGGACGAGGCGCGCGAGGCGGGAATCGAGCACTTCGTGTTCGTCACGGGGCGCGGCAAGCAGGCGATCGAGGACTATTTCGACCGGGCGTATGAGCTGGAGACGACGCTCGAAGCGAAGAAGAAGGACGCCATCCTCGCCGAGGTTCGCGCAGCCTCCCTGCCCCCCGGCGCGTCCAGCTTCACGCGGCAGCAGGCGGCGCTCGGCCTTGGCCATGCGGTGCTGTGCGCGCGCGACATTATTGGCGATGAGCCGTTCGCCGTGCTGCTTCCCGATGTGATCGTGAAGGGTGCGGGCGGCTCCTGCCTGAAGCAGATGGTGGATGCCTATAACGAGGTCGGCGGCAACATCATCGCGGTGGACGAGGTGCCGCTTGAGCGTGTGAACCAGTATGGCGTGATCGATCCGGTCACGGCGGGCGATGCAGGTCCGCTGGTGAAGATGAAGGGCATGGTGGAGAAGCCTCCGATTGAGCAGGCGCCCTCACGCCTCAAGATCACAGGCCGCTATATCCTGCAGCCGCAGGTGTTCGACCTGCTGGCGACCCAGACGCCCGGCGCGGGCGGCGAGATCCAGCTGACGGACGCGATGCAGCGCCTGATGGGCAGCCAGGATTTCCACGCCTTCAAATATGCCGGGCAGGACTATGACTGCGGCGACAAGCTCCTCTACCTGGAAGCCTTCGCGGCGATGGCGCTGGCCCACCCGGAACTGGGCGCAAAGGCGCGGGCCGTTCTGGAAGCGACGCTGAAGAAGGCCTAGCCGCCCAGCCCGGCGACTCCGCCCTCACCCGCAATGCGCGACGTAGTCGATGGTGGGCGCCAGGCCGGCGCGCCAGCCGCGCACGAGGCCGTCCTGAATCTCGAAGATGAACTTCGTTGCCCCGACCATGGCGCTGAGATCGGTTATCTCGGGCTCCAGCGCGTTGGTCTTGGCCCCGAGCGACGCGCCATAGTGTGTCCGGATGGCTGACGCCTGTGTGCCGACGCCGAAACCCGCATCGGTGCGAACCGCTTCGGTGATGATGTCGATCCGGCCGACCTTCGCGCCTTCGATCAGGAAGCTGACGCCCAGAACCGGCTCCACCGCAAAAAGCTCGTAGCAGCGCTGGGGCGAGACATCGCTTCCCGGCGGCTGCTGCTCATATCCTTCGAGCGCCACCGGGAACCTGCCCTTCGCTTCATCGACCGCCATGCCGAACTCAATGCCGCAATACCCGCTCTCCGACACCTCGCCACAGCGTGACAGCGCCGCGCGCTCAGCCGCCACCGCCTCGCTGACCGTGGGCGCCGTCCCGGTCTCCAGGCCGTCCGGCGATGGCGCAGGGGTGCACGCGGCGCCCGCGAGCATCATCAGACCCAGTATGCCCCGCTTCGCCATCATCCCCTCAGAACGGTTCGAAACAGTCATAGTTGCGTTGCCGGATGATAAGCCCGTCTTCGTATTCGATCACCTGGCAGATCCGCGCCCGCATCGCCTCCCCCGCCCGCACCGTGCCGACCGGTGTGCGCGGATAGCCCGTCCACGTATATTCGAGGATGATGCGGTCCCCGAGCTCCGTGATGGTGTGGATGTCGTAGATCTGCCGTTCCATCAGCTTCAGGCCGCGCTCCGCCCCCTGCAGGATGGCGGCAATATCCCGCTGCGCGCCATGCGGCACGAGCCGGTTCGGGAATTCGTACTGGATCGCATCCGGATGGTAGAAAGCGGCCAGATCATCGCCCACGGCCCCGCCTTCCACGGCGGCGACATAGGCGCGGGCTTTCCGCTCAAGCGACATGCAAACCCTCCAGAGACCGGAGGACAGTCTAGAGCACCATCTGGGTCTGCGTCACCAGCGCGACATTGCGTCCGGCTTCGGTGGTGATCTTGGTCTGCCAGACCGACGTTCTGCGTCCGATATGGACCGGCGTGCACTGGCCCATCACAACCTCCCCCTCCTTTGCGGAGCCAAGGAAATTCGTCTTGCTTTCCAGCGTGGTCGTGCCGTTCGCGCCCTCGGGCAGCACGTGCATGGCGCCGAAAGCGCCCAGTGTGTCGGCGAACGACATCACCGCGCCGCCATGCAGGATGTGGCCAGCCGTGCACATGTCGGGGCGGACTTTCAGCCTGCCGCGAATGCCTTCCTTCGAGGCTTCGACGATCTCGATCCCGAGCAGGTTTGCATAGGGCAGCGGGGCGATGCCCGGCGGAAGCGTGAACATGGGACTTTGGCTCCGTGAACTGGAGACGGAGCAGAAAGCCGGGGGCTGCTGCCGTCAACTACGCCGGAGGTAAAGCCTCTCAGTTCGCCGCCACGAAAGCATCCACCGCCGCGAGGCGGTTCGCGACGTCGGCCTTGTCGAGGAACGAGCCGGTGAACGAGTTCTTCGCCAGCGTGACAATGTCGTTGCGATCCAGCCCCAAGGCCTGCGCCGTGCGGACATAGTTGTCGCCGACATAGCCGCCGAAATAGGCCGGATCGTCCGAATTGCAGGTCGCCTTCAGGCCGAGATCCAGCATCCGCTTCATCGGATGGCCCTTGAGATCATGCACCACGCAGAGCTTGAGGTTCGACAGCGGGCAGACAGTGAGCGTCATCTCCTCGCGCACCAGCCGCTGGATCAGGGCATCGTCCTCCAGCGCGCGATTGCCATGGT
>JAVBYB010000230.1 GCA_030824255.1 bacterium | reverse complement strand
CAGCGACGCACTTACCGCCGGCGGAATGATTCGAATGCGCCGCCGGCATCTGATCCCGAACCCTGGACAACGGCCTTGCGCGGTCGATTTCGCCAGTTACAGCCGAAATATCCGTGGAAAATCATGCGTCACAGTCACGGGTTGAACCCGGGGCGGTGACGGGCCACTTTCATCCTCAAGTGAATGTCCGGTCCGATCTATTGGCATGGCCCGGCCTTCCTCCCGCCAGCGCGCTTCCATGAAGGCGACGGCGGCGAAGAAAGGAGAATATCTCATGGCTACCGTCCTCCCTGTTCTGCCCCTCCGCGACATCGTGGTGTTCCCGCGAATGGTCGCGCCGCTATTCGTCGGCCGCGACAAGTCTGTTCGCGCTCTCGAGGAAGTCGAGAAAGGCGGCGGCGAAATCCTGCTCGTCGCCCAGAAAGAAGCCGGCGTTGATGACCCGGCCGAAGAAGATCTTTACTCCGTCGGCGTCGTCGCCTCGATCCTCCAGCTCCTGAAGCTGCCTGATGGCACCGTGAAGGTTCTGGTCGAAGGCAAGCATCGCGCGCGCCTCGAAAAGCTGATCGACAAGGGCGACTACTACGCCGCCGAATTCTCGCGCCTCGACGAGAAGGCGGCTGACTCTGAAGAGTCCGCCGCGCTGATGCGCGCCGTCGTTGAGCAGTTCGACGGCTACGTAAAACTCAACCGCAAGATCCCGGCCGAGACCGTCGGCACGGTGAGCGCGATCACGGACCCCGGTCATCTGGCCGATGCCGTGGCGGCGCAGCTGTCGATCAAGCTGGAAGACAAGGAGCAACTGCTCGAACTCATCGACGTGACCGAGCGTCTGGAGAAGGTGTTCTCGCTTATGGAAGGCGAGATCGGCATGCTCCAGATGGAGCGGAAGATCCGCAACCGCGTGAAGCGGCAGATGGAGAAGACGCAGCGCGAATACTACCTCAACGAACAGATGAAGGCGATCCAGCGCGAGCTGGGTGATGGCGACTCTGGCGGCGAGCGCGACGAGATCGGCGAGCTCGAAGAGAAGATCGCCAACACGCCGATGTCTGAAGAGGCGCGTGCGAAAGCCGAGCAGGAAGTGAAGAAGCTGCGTCAGATGTCGCCGATGTCGGCGGAATCCACCGTGGTGCGCAACTACCTCGACTGGATGGTCTCGCTGCCCTGGGGCCGCAAGAAAGAAGTCGTGCGCGATCTTCAACATGCCGAAGACGTTCTCAACGCCGATCACTACGGCCTCGAGAAGGTGAAGGAACGCATTCTCGAACACCTCGCCGTGCAGGCGCGGGCGGACAAGGTGCGTGGCCCGATCCTGTGCCTCGTCGGTCCTCCGGGCGTCGGCAAGACCTCGCTTGGCAAGTCCATCGCGAAGGCGACGGGCCGGGACTTCGTGCGCGTGTCGCTCGGCGGCGTGCGTGACGAGGCCGAGATCCGCGGTCACCGCCGTACCTACATCGGCTCCATGCCGGGCCGCGTCATCCAGTCGATGAAGAAGGCAAAGAGCGGCAACCCGCTCTTCCTGCTCGACGAGATCGACAAGCTTGGCCAGGACTATCGCGGCGATCCGTCGTCGGCCCTGCTGGAGGTCCTCGATCCCGAGCAGAACGTGACGTTCAACGACCACTATCTGGAAGTCGATTACGACCTCTCGGATACGATGTTCATCACGACGGCCAACTCGCTGAACATGCCTCAGCCGCTTCTTGACCGGATGGAGATCATCCGTCTCGAGGGCTACACGGAAGACGAGAAGGTCGAGATCGCCAAGCGGCACCTGCTGCCCAAGACGATCGAGAACCACTCGCTGCGTGAAGGCGAACTCATCGTCGAAGACAGCGCGATCCGCGACCTGATCCGTTACTACACCCGCGAAAGCGGCGTACGTTCGCTGGAACGCGAGATGGCGCGCCTTGCCCGCAAGGCGGTTCGCGACATCGAGATGAAGAAGGCGACTTCGGTCACGGTGAGCGACGAGAACCTCGACAAGTTCGCTGGCGTGCGGAAATACCGCTTCGGCATGGCGGACCGCGAGGATCAGGTCGGCGTCGTCACAGGCCTCGCCTGGACGGAAGTTGGCGGTGATCTGCTCACCATCGAGGCCGTGCAGATGCCGGGTCGTGGCCGCATGACGGTTACCGGCAGCCTGCGCGACGTGATGAAGGAGTCGATCTCTGCGGCCCAGTCGCTCGTGCGGTCCCGCTCGGTGCAGATGGGCATCCGCCCGCCTGTGTTCGACAACACGGATATCCACGTGCACGTGCCGGATGGCGCAACGCCCAAGGATGGTCCGTCGGCGGGTATCGCCATGACGACGGCGATCACCTCGCTGCTGACGGGTAACCCGATCCGCAAGGATATCGCCATGACCGGCGAGATCACCCTGCGTGGCCGTGTCCTGCCCATCGGCGGCCTGAAAGAGAAACTGCTCGCGGCCCTGCGTGGCGGCATCAAGACGGTGCTGATCCCCGAGGAGAACGAGAAGGATCTCGTCGACCTGCCGGAGAATGTGAAGACCGGGCTGACCATCGTGCCCGTGTCCACCATCGAGCAGGTTCTCGCCCGCGCGCTGGTTCGGCCTCTCACGCCGATCCAGTGGAGCGAAGCGGAGGAGGCCGCCTACCGCGCCGAACTCGGTCGCGGCGGCGCCAAGCCTGGCGAAGCACAATTGCCCCACTAATTCTGGGGAAATGAAACCTGACGAAGGCCCGCCGGAAACGGCGGGCCTTTTGTTATTGGTCTGTATACGGAATGGCGACGACCTGCCGCGCGCCAGTAAAATGTAGCACAAGCACTCAATTTGGGTTGGTTAACTTTGGCGCTTTTATAAGCGCCGCCATGACGATACTTGGCATCTGCTTCGACTCTTCCGCGCAGGGCGTCCACACCGGCCATGACCTTGGCCTGGTGCTGCTGTCCTTCATCATCGCGGCGATTGCATCATACTGTTCGCTCGACATGGCGGAACGGATGCGCAGTTCCGAGGGGCGCACGCGCGCCTTCTGGCTCGTGATGGCGGGCGCAACGCTCGGCGGCGGCATCTGGTCGATGCATTTCATCGCCATGACGGCGTTCCATGCGCCGCTGGAGCAGGGCTACGACCCCGGCCTCACGATCATCTCGGGCCTTATCGCCATCGCCGCCGTCATCGGCGGGCTTGCCGCACTCGGCCGCAAGCCCGGCTGGCTGCGCCTGATCGGCGCCGGCGTCGGCGTGGGCCTCGGCGTCGTCGTCATGCACTACATGGGCATGGCCGCGCTGCACGTTGAAGGACAGGTGGTCTACCGCCCCGAGATATTCTCCATTTCCGTCCTGATCGCGCTGACCGCCGCCACCGTCGCGCTTTGGCTGGCGACCAACCTTCGCCATCTCTGGCAGCGCGTTGGCGCCGCCATCGTCATGGCCGTCGCGATCTGCGGCATGCATTACACCGGCATGGCTGGCACCGTCCTGATCGCCGTTCCCGTCGATCTCCCGATGGACGCCTTCGTCTCCAAGAGCATGCTCGGCGCGCTGGTCGCCATATCCACCATGTGCGTCATCATCGTTGCTCTGGTGCTGGCCTTCATCGACCGCCGCCTGGAGGCCCGTTCGGTGCAGGAAGCCAATCGTCTCCGCGAGATCAATGCCGATCTCGAAACTGCCAAGCACGAAGCCGACGCCGCCAACCGCGCCAAATCCGCCTTCCTCGCCACGATGAGCCACGAGATCCGCACGCCGATGAACGGCGTCCTCGGCATGCTGGAAGTCACGCTGCGCGGCATCATCGACGAGCGCGTCCGCGATCACCTCACAACGGCCCGC
>JAVBYB010000529.1 GCA_030824255.1 bacterium | reverse complement strand
CTGGCGCCCCACGCCCGCAGCCGTTTCAAACTCCCCTGCGTCCCGGCAGCGACTCAAAACAGAAGAGCCGCCGCGTTGCCGCGACGGCTCCCATGTTTCCGACGGCAGGGCCGTCAGGCAACCGTTATTTCAGTCCTCGGACGAAAGCCGCCTAGAGGGCTTTCTTGATCGAGAGGACCACGCGGTCGTCGTAAGCGGCGGCGTTGTCGACGTCCGTGCCATGATAGCGCAGGTCGAAGCCGAGGCCGTAGGCGGAGTAGGTGCCGCCAGCGTTCCAGGTCGTGTAGTCGTCTTCACCGGCGAAGAAGCCCGTGGTGTCGACCGTCTGCATGCCGACAGCGCCCGAGAGGGTCAGTTCCGGCGTGGCGACGAAAGCGCCGTTCACTTCGTAGTAGAATGCGTCGCCCGACTCGCCCGTGAATTCCGGCGAGTAGTAGAGAGCGCCGCCGAGCGTGAACTGTTCCGACAGGGCGAAGGACGGCTTGGCGTAGACTTCGACGAAGTCGAGGTCGGCGCCGTCATCCTGCGCGCCCGGATAGAAGTAGCCGATCGCGCCAACGTCCATGGCGACCGGACCCAGTGCGAACTTGTAGCCGGCGTAGGTGTCGAGCTCCATGTTCGAGCCGCCCGTGCCGAAGTTGATGCTGGACGCCCAGACGCCAGCGTAGAGGCCGCTGTCGGATGCAACGTCGAAGCCGCCGGAAACGGCAGGGCCGTCCGTCTGCGTGATGCCGCGGAAGGCGTAGTCGGTCGCCAGAGCGACGTTACCGGAAATCGAGACTTCCTGAGCGAAGGCCGGAGCCGCCGACGCAGCCGCAACCAGAGCGCCGAATACCAAGAGCTTGCGCATTATCTAACCCTTATCCCCGTGTTGAACCGACCCGCAGACGCGGCGTTGGAAGACGGGCCGCGTTGGGGGTCACGCCGTCTTCGAGACCCGACCTTGGCGAGCGAAGCAGACACAGCTGAAGCTCTTTCCGGTCCCAATTGTGCGGCGCAGCGCATCCGCACAATTTCATGACAGTGTTTGCTGCAGCAACGCACAATAATTAGGCATTCCGCTGCGTTTGGGACCGCCTCAGCCGCTGGAATCATGCGGCTCCGGGCCGCATTCCGGATCGAGACGGGACGCCCTGTTTCCACATTAAGTTTCTATGAGGAAAGGGGATTTCTTCGGCTGCAGGCCCGTATGCCGGATCATTTTCCTGCGCGATCGCGAACCACGCTTGCGGAATTCCTGCTGCAGCGCGATTAAGCAGAATGAATCCTCCTGAGCCTCCCTCCGACGGCAAGACCGGGCTGACACAGCTGGGCGCACACGCGCCGATTCCGGCATCACCCGATCAGGCTGTTCTTGAACGCGTCGCCAACCCGCATCCGGGCACACTCTATCTTGCGCGCTTCACGGCGCCGGAATTCACCTCGCTTTGCCCGGTGACCGGCCAGCCGGACTTTGCGCACATCGTGATCGATTATGCCCCGGACGCCTGGATCGTGGAGAGCAAGAGCCTGAAGCTCTATCTCACCGCGTTCCGCAATCACGGCGCGTTCCACGAAGACTGCACCGTCGCCATCGGCAAGCGGCTGGTGGATACGCTGGCCCCAACCTGGCTGCGCATTGCCGGCTACTGGTATCCGCGCGGCGGCATCCCGATCGACGTCTTCTGGCAGACCGGCAAGGCGCCGGACGGCCTGTGGGTTCCCGATACGGGCGTTTCGTCCTATCGCGGCAGGGGTTGAGCGCCGCTGCTGCGGGGGAGGATCGTCGCATGAAGGGCGTCGTCGAGAGCATCTATCGCCATCCGGTCAAAGGGCTGACGCCTGAGCCGCTGAATTCCGTGCGGCTGGAAGCTGGCGCCTACTTCCCGCATGACCGCGACTATGCGGTTGAGGTCGGCCCGTCAGGCTTCGATCCCGAAAATCCGAAGCCTATCTCCAAACAGCGCTTCACCGTGCTGGCGCGCTTTCCGCAGCTTGCGCGGGTGAAGACGCGGCTTGATGACGCCACCGGCCGCTTTCATCTGGGCGACGCCAGCGGCTTTGGCATCGAGACGGATCTTGCGACGCCGGAAGGCCGGGCGGCGATCGAGCGTTTCCTGCAGGCTTTCCTGGGCGAGGATGCGCCGGGACAGCTGCGCGTTCTGGAAAGCCCGCCCGGCTATCGCTTCATGGATCACCCCAAGGGCTACATCTCGGTGATGAACCTCGCGAGCGTGCGCGCCGTTGCGCAGGCAATCGGCCAGCCCGTTGATCCGCTGCGCTTTCGCGCCAACGTCTATGTCGACGGGCTCAGGCCGTGGGCGGAGGATGAGTGGGTGGCGGGATCGCGCGTGACGCTGGGCGAGACTGAACTCTCGGTGTTCAAGCCCATCGTTCGCTGCGTGGCGACGCACGTGAACCTCGACACTGGCGAGCGCGATATCGACATGGTGGGCCAGCTTCGCGAGCATTTCGGCCGTGACACGCTGGGCACGTATTTCTCGATCGAGCGGGGCGGGCTGTTGAAAGTCGGCGACGCGATCGAGGGTTAGACCCTACCAGTGCGGCGGCGGCGGTTCTTCGCCGCCTTCCGGCCCGATGGCCGCCTCGGCGGACGACACGCGATCGCTCAGCCGCTCGATCTCGCGCTTGAGGCGATCGATATCCTTCCACTGCGCGGTGATGGTCTGGTTGAGTTCCTCGATCATGCGCTCGTGATGGGTGACGCGGACTTCGAGGGTTTCAAGGCGGGATGTGTCGGTCATGCTGGCATCCTAGCGCAGCCGGCCCGCACACGGAAACTGGCGGTCACGTGACCCGGCTGGGTGTTATGGACATATTGACGGACGGGCGGACAAACCGACAGTGCCGGACAGGGCGCCCAGCGGGGGGCCTAACGGGGCGCCGCACGGGGCCAGGGGCCGGCGGAAGCGCCAGGAAAAGCCGATGATGTCTATCCAGCGCCGCTGCCTGCGTTTTCGCGCGTCGATTGGCGCAGCGCTTGGCGTGCTGCTTGTGCTTGCGCCGGCTGCTGCCGCGCAGGACGCGAAGGCCTATCGCGATGAGGCGGCGCAGGCGGCCGCGGCGACGCGCTATGTCGATGCGCTTGCAGCCTATGCGCGCGCGATTGCCGCTGCACCCGACGACACGGCCGCTTATGCCGCCCGCGGGCAGCTGTTCGTGGTGCTGGGTCACAATGATCTGGCGGCGCGCGATTATGCGCGCGTCGTGAAGCTGAAGCCGGACGATGCGGGCTCGCAGGGCAATCTCTGCTGGACGCTGGCGCAGGTGAACCACGATCTCGATGGCGCGCTGGCGGCCTGCAATGAAGCCATCCGCCTCGAGCCCACGAATTACGATGCGTTCGGCAAGCGCGGTTATGTGCAGCTGCGCCGGGGCAACCATGCCGAAGCGGAGAAGGATTTCACGCGGGCGCTTGAGCTGAACTCGGCCTCGCCGAACGAGATGTTCGGGCTTGGTCTTGCGATGATACATGCGGGGCGCGCCCAGCAGGGACGCGACATCATCGCCAGCGCGACGCTGGACAGTGCGGGACTGGTGGACGAATGGGCCTCGCGGGGGTTCGGCCTGCGCGGTGAGATCCGGCCGGGCAAGGCAGTCACCACGGCTGCGCAACCGATCGCGACGGTGCAGGACTACAGGCTGTTCGCGAACCTTGAGACGGAGAGCTATGTGAGCCTTGCCATCGCCAGTCGCTGTGGGCGCATGGCGCCGCCCGCGAAGGCCGCTGACTGGGGCCGCGCGGCGATGGAAAATTCGCTTGTCAGCTGGAGCGGCGAATGCCGGTTCGGGCTGATCCATGGC
>JAVBYB010000243.1 GCA_030824255.1 bacterium | reverse complement strand
GTGCAGACACAGGGCGCCCAGCCCTGGATGTTCCTCGCCCTCACTGCCATCGCCCTGATCCTCGGCATCACGCTGATCATCCCGATCGGCGGGGCGGACATGCCGGTCGTCGTCTCGATGCTCAACTCTTATTCGGGTTGGGCAGCGGCGGCGCTGGGCTTCACGCTGGAGAACAACGCCCTGATCATCACCGGCTCGCTGGTGGGATCGTCGGGCGCCATCCTCTCCTACATCATGTGCAAGGCGATGAACCGCAGCTTCATCTCCGTCATCCTCGGCGGCTTCGGCGGCGAAACCGCTGCAGCCGCTGCCGGCGGTGGCCCCGCCAAGCCGGTGAAGATCGGCTCGGCGGACGACGCGGCCTTCATCATGAAGAACGCCTCGAAAGTCATCATCGTGCCCGGCTACGGCATGGCGGTGGCGCAGGCCCAGCACGCCTTGAAAGAGATGGCCGAAAAGCTGAAGGCGGAGGGCGTCGAGATAACCTACGCCATCCACCCGGTCGCAGGGCGCATGCCCGGCCACATGAACGTCCTGCTTGCCGAAGCGCAGGTCCCTTACGACGAAGTCCACGAACTGGAGGACATCAACTCCTCCTTCGCGCAGGCTGACGTCGCCTTCGTCATCGGCGCCAACGACGTCACCAACCCCGACGCCGAAACCAACACGGCCTCGCCCATCTACGGCATGCCGGTGCTGAAAGTCTGGAACGCCAAGACCGTGTTCTTCATCAAGCGCTCCCTAGCCTCCGGCTACGCAGGCGTCGAGAACCCGCTGTTCTTCAACGAGAACACGATGATGCTCCTCGGCGACGCGAAGAAGATGACGGAAGAGATCGTGAAGGCTCTTTAGCAGCGTCTTTATTGATTGAATTGGGCAGCGCGTCGGGAAACCGGCGCGCTGCCCTGCTTTTCAGCCGTTGAACAGTTCTCGAGCCCACTGTCGGATTCGACGAAACTGGTGCGTTCTTGGGGCACAGCAGGGAGAGAGACATGACGGAAACGAAAGCGCCGCTTGGCAAGATGCGCATCGCCGGATGGATCGTGAGTGGCCTGGTGGGACTTTTCCTCGCCTTCTCGGCCAGTTTGAAGTTCTTCATGCCGGACGTCGTGCGCGAAACGCTGAGCGGCCTCGGCTGGCCGGCGCATCATGACCTGATGATCGGGACTATCGAGGCAGTTTGCGTAATCCTCTATCTCATCCCTCAGACGGCCGTGCTTGGGGCGGTGCTGGAGACGGCGCTGCTGGGCGGGGCCATCGCCACCAACGTGCGCGTCGACAATCCGCTGTTCAGCCACGAACTGTTCGGCGTCTATCTTTGCGTTCTGCTCTGGCTCGGCCTCTGGCTGCGTGACCAACGCATCCGTGATCTCCTGCCGTTGCGCCGATAGCTCATGGCAGACTGTCAAATCCGTGGTGGGACCGTCGCGCCGAGGCGGCAGCCGCCGCCTGAAAGCCGCCGCTGCATCACGGAGCATCGCTGCACAAGCTTGTGGCGCCGCCGTTTCAGCGCCTGCGGTTTCGGCATGGGGCGCCCTTGTCAGATGCAGGCATAAGCGAAGGACAGCTCATTTCAGCGTTGAGCACCGTTTAACATTGCGACTCTCTGGCGAATGCGCGCCGATGTCCTCGACGTGAGGACGGGCCTCTCCATGTCCGCACTCGCGTTCGCGCAGGACGGCGCGCTGCTGGAGGACCATGGCCATGAGACACCCCGACACCATTTCCGAAACGCCCGCGCCTGAAGCGCCGGCAACATCGCGGCGCGCATTGCTGCGCGGCCTTGGCATGGCCAGCGTCGGCGCCGCCGCACTGGCCGCCGGATGCGCAAGGACAGAAGCAGTCGCCGCCCCTGCAACCGCGCCGGTCGTGCCTCCGGTTGACAAATCGATGGCCATCCTGGGCGCAAACGAGAGCCCGTTCGGCCCCTCACCCAAGGCGGTCTCCGCCATGATCGAGAAAGCGGCGATGACCGCACGCTATGCCGATGGCGAAGGCGAAGAGCTCAAGAAGCAGATCGCCGCGATCGAAGGCGTAGCCCCGGATCAGGTCTTCCTCGCGAACGGATCAGCACCGATCCTGCAAGCCTTCGGCGAAATGATCGCGCAAAAGGGCAAGGGCCAGCTCGTCACCTCGGAAGCCACGTATGAAGGCGTTCCGCGCGCCGTGAAGCAGTATGAGGCGGAACTGGTGCTCACCAAACTGACGCCAGAATTCAAGGTTGATCTCGACGCAATGCTTGCGAAGGTCTCCTCAAAGACAACAGCCACCTACGTCTGCAACCCGAACAACCCGACCGGCAACATGGTCGCCCCCGTCAAGCTGAAGGCATTTGCGATCGAGGCGTCGAAAACAGCGCCGTGCTTCATTGACGAAGCTTACCTGCATTTGTGCGATGACTACGACGCCAACGTGATGACAAGCCTTGTCCGCGAAGGCCACAACGTCGTCATCTGCCGCACCTTCTCCAAAATCTACGGCATGGCTGGCCAGCGCCTGGGCTATGGTATCGCCCTGCCCGAGCTCGCACAGACAATGGGCATGGTGACGCGCGGCGGCGGCGTGAACCACGCCGGCATCGTCGCGGCGATGGCCAGCATCGACGACAAGGAGTTCGTGCCCACCATGCGGCCGAAGTTCAAGGCCGGGCGTGACCGGCTGTACGCCGTAGCCAAGGAACTTGGCCGCCCGATCGCCGCCGACCCACAGGCAAGCTTTGTGTTCTTCGACGTCGGCATGCCCCACAAGGAGTTCGCCGAGAAGATGAAGGCGGAAGGCGTGAAGGTCGTTGGCCGCACCTGGGCGGGCTACGATACCTGGACCCGCATATGCGTTGGCGAAGACTGGGAAATGGACCGCTGCGAAGCGGCAATGCGAAAAGTGCTGGCCTGAGAACCGGGCTGACAACTGGCGGGTGGATGAATCACAGATGTCATGCTCGGGCCTGTCC
Source organism: bacterium (assembly GCA_030824255.1). Lineage (GTDB taxonomy): Bacteria > Pseudomonadota > Alphaproteobacteria > Caulobacterales > Hyphomonadaceae > UBA7672. The sequence goes on along the minus strand of JAVBYB010000243.1, from coordinate 856 downwards.
TGAGCATGACACGCGCCGGACGGACCGCCGCTATTTCGCACACCGCTTGAAATCCAGCACGTCCCACGGCTCCTCCCCGGGGCTCGAAACAACATCTGAATAGCGAATCTGCCGACCAAGGTCGGTGAGGATCAGGCGCTCGGGAGCGGGCTCGTCCGCGAAGGGAATGAAACCGGGATCGCCCTTGTTCAACGCATAGACGACGCCCTCCCACTGCTGGCACGTCTCGTATTCTTCTTCGGTAAGATCCGGGCCGTCCGCCGTCGGGGACGGGCAGCCATGAAACAGGCGGCCGACATGGCGGCTGGTGCCCATGTTGGAAGAGATGCTGCCCCACAGCTTTTCGCCCTTCGGCGTAACCATGTCGATCACCGCATCCGTCATGCCGATGTATTCCCACGGCTTCCCCTTCCGAAAACGGAGCTCGAAGCCGTTCTCCGGATCGGCATAGACCGCATTCTCAAGCGGGCAGTTGACCTGCGCAAAGGCGGGCGTGGCGGTCGCCGCAAGTGCGGCGGCGACAAATAGAATGCGCATGAATGTCCCCGAGACGTTGAGACTTTTCATTGGCCCAAGTCATGAGTGGGCGCCAGCGGTCAGATGCAGCGAGGCTGCAAGCTCAGCCGTGGCGTAGCTGGGTCAGCAGCCGGGTCGCGTCCGCAATCAGGGCGTTGAGCTGGTCACGCTCTTCCCGCGTCGTTGCGCGATCGATCGTTTGTCCCGCGACAAGCGCCCCACGCCCAGACTCGCCCTCGAGCTGGTAGCGATAACGGGCGATCGAGGACTTCAGGAACTGGATTGCGTCTGACTTCTTGGCGTTCATGGGAGGAGATCCAGACTGGAATACGTCAACCCT
>JAVBYB010000424.1 GCA_030824255.1 bacterium | reverse complement strand
AGCCAGCGTCAGCGACAACAGGGCAAGCGACATCCGCTTCATGCGGGCGACCATGACGAACATACGCGACATATCCAGTCCGAAGCGCAGCAGCCTCAGCCCGCCGCCTGCGCCGCCGCGGACTTGTCATGCTCCAGCACAACAGCCGGCGGCTCCTCGATCACGGCGTCGGGCAGGCGCGTCATCGACGGCTGGGCCTTCGTCAGGTCTGGCGGCGTCGTGCCGAGGCCGAGGCTGACGAAGCCAACCTCCGGCGCCTCGCGCACCACGATGCGCACCTCTTCCGACTTGTCGCCATACTTCGTGACGCCATCCCACACGATCGCCGGCAGGCTGCCGCCCAGCGCGGGCGCGAGCGGCGACAGGCGGCCCTGCGGATCATTGCCGCCCTCGCCATAGGTGTTGTCGCGAATGACGAAGTCCCGCGGCAGCGGATTATAGGTCGGATCCTTGATGGTGTCCGAGTAAGACACGATCATCACATGCGCCGTCTTGTTCTTGTCGAACGTGTTGCCAAACACGTGCACATTGCGGTTGGCCATCAGCAGCACGCCCGTACCCGTCGGCACGTTCGCGACGATATTGCCCGGGGGCGCAAAGTTCTGCGTGTCGTTCTCGACGATCTGGTTGTTGAAGATACGCGTCGAATGCCCACCCATCACCGGCAGGTCCGGCAGGTCGAACACCAGGATGCCGCCGGTATTCTTGGTCGCTACGTTGTCGTGCACGTCGGCGAATTTCGAATTCTCGATCTCGATGCCCGCGACATTGTATTCCACGCGGCTGTTGCGAACGATGATGTTCTCCGACTGGCCGACATAGATGCCCGCGTCAGACGCGCCGCTCACCGTCACGCCATCGACCAGCACGTTGGTCGACTCCACCGGATAGACGCCATAGGCGCCATTGGTCGCCAGCGGCCCGCCGGTCCAGATCACTTTGAGATCTTTATACGTGATGTTGTCCGCGCCCTTGGACTTGATGCCGTCGCCCTTCGCGTCTTCCATCGTGAAGCCCGACAGCGTCACGCCGTCGGACGTCACCAGCAGGCCCTCGCCCGCCCCCGTCTGGCCCTTGAACGAGATGAAGGTCTTGTCCTGGCCCGCGCCCCGGAACGTCACATTGTCGACGTCGAGCGACAGCCCGTCAGTGAAGTCGAAGCGGCCCTCGCCGAGTTCGATCGTGTCGCCCGCCTTGGCCTCGATCAGCAGTTTCTGCAGATCGGCATAAGCCGTCGCCGACGGCAGGAGCGCTGCTGGCTTCGCTGGCTCGGTCGGCCCACACGCCGCCGCCAGAACAATCGTCGATACCGCCGCAAGAACCAGGCGCATCAGGCCCTCCCATATTTTATGTGACGCAACTCTCGATCGGCCCCGGACAATGTCAAGCTCCCGCCACGGCAGGCCATGCCGGGAAATCCGCAGCTGAAACGAGGAACGGCCGCCTCCGGGGGAAGGAGGCGGCCGTCAAAGCGCGCTGTAGATTGGGGAAGCGCGCTAGTTCGTCAGCGCCCACATGATCAGCCCGGTTGCGGCGGCAACGAGCAGGATCTCGCCGGTATTGTTGTCACGATAGTAGTGATGTCCGTGACGCGGCGGCGGCAGGCGATAATTGTTGTAGTCGTTCACGACCACGAAGCCGCTGTGCTGCGGGCGATAGGAGAAGTAATCGCCGCGTTTCCAGCTGTGGTGCGAACCACGGCTGTCATACCAGCCGCGGCGGTCGCGCCGGTCGTCACGACGATCATCGCGGCGCCAGTCATCCCGGCGGCCGTCCTTGTATCCATCGCGATAGTCACGATCGTTCCAGTCGCGATCATGGCCACGGCCATTCCCGCGCCCGCGTTGATCGGCGAAGGCCGGCGCAACCGCGGTCGCCGCGATCAGGCCCGCCAGCATCGTTGAAGCAATGAGACGCATGAGGCACTCCTTTCAATCTCTACGCTCCATAAGAACGCATCGAACCTGAACGGAGCTCGACTCATCTGTTCATGTTGAAAAATATCCCGCCGTTCATACTAAAATCTCAATGAATCAGACGCTTGCAGGCACCCCGCCTTGCATTTTTTCTGCAGCTCCATGCATCGTGTCGAGGCTGCCGGAACATGGTTCAGGCCCAGGGAGCGCAGCGTCGACGAGATGACGGCGGTGTCAGCGCTCTAACGCGCGACGGCCTGACCAAGGAACAGCGGCACGGAATTCAACGGCGTCTCCACCCAGTCGAGCAGCACGTCGTGACGCTCCACCGGCACGGCGTCCACCTGCTGCTGCGCATACGCAAGCCCCAGATAGAACACTCTGCCTGTCGACCGCAGCGCCGTGATCGCGCGATCATAATGTCCCTTGCCATAACCAAGCCGCCGTCCGCGCAGGTCGAACGCCAGCAAGGGCGCAAGTACGAGATTTGGCCGCACGATCTCCGCCACGGCAGAAGGCTGCGTAAGCCCGAACGGCCCCTTCTCCAGCGTCGCCGCCGCTGCATCGCGAAACGTCATTGCGCCATTCGCTTCGACACGCGGCAGCACGATGCGGGCGCCCAGCCGCGCAAGGCGCGAGAGCAAGGGCGCTGAATCGATTTCGTCCCGGATCGCCATGGTTCCGGCGACGACGGGTCCATAACGCTCGAAAAGTTTCACGGGAAAACGCGCCGCCAGTCGCTCGGCCGCATCGGGATCGCGCGCGGCGGATTCGGAACGGATCTCGTTCATGTGGCCGCGCAGGATAGCCTTCTGTTCGAGGATTTCGGCAGCGTCGGTCATGTGACTATCAGTCATCAGATTTGCGGTCGGGGCAATTGGAAATGTAGGCGCGGCGGAATCGGTGGTTCGTCCCTGCGGGACGATGGGAGATGTAAGCCCGCCCTCGTCCTTCTACCCTTAGAGACGCCGCCTGCGGCGGCTCTCAGGGTGAGGGCTCCAAGAGTCAGGATAACAGCTCCAAGAGAACGGCGCTTGTGAAGCCCTCATCCTGAGGAGGCCGAAGGCCGTCTCGAAGGACGAGGGCGGGATAACCGGCGAGGACATCCTGTCCGGGCCAGAAGAAAGGGTTGGCGGGGCCACGTGCGCCGTACGAGCTTTATCATTCCCGTTCGACCCAGCAAGCTAGGTGGGCGCCAGATGATGAGGACCACGGTCCCCGCCAGAGCCAGCTCCCTGACAGAAATGTACGGTCGACGGAATGTTGTGCCGTTCGAACGCTGCAGCTTACCGCCAACCCCCAAAATAGGGGGTCACGGGGTTTCCAACAAGTGAATTCGGCATTGAGAGCTTTCGGGTGGGTGCGCCGCCCCTCTCTCTACACTCGTGTTGCACTTGTGGCTCGCGATTCAGCATGAGGGTTGCTTGCGAGGTAGACGGGTCACTTGCGATGTCCGTGAACTGGCTGTGCGGCGCACGGATCAGCATGGGATTATCATTTGATAGCGGCGCGCTGACAATACATTGCTGGCGGGTGAAGTTCACGGAACGTGGGTCAGCAAGCAGCGTTAGCCATGAGTAATCCAGACAGGAGGACTACTCATGGACGATCGCAAGGGCGAGACACCCGCGATTCAGCCACTCAATTCGGTTGGGAATTCGGGCGGCAGTTCGGCGACCCATTCGGCGACGACCGCGAGCCCTGAAGACACGACGCGACGCGTGCGCGAGGCGGCCGACCACGCCGTAAAAGACGTGAAGAATGCCGCGATGAGCGGCGTTGAGGATGCGCGCGCGAAAGCGGGCGACATGGGACACACGACGGCGACAAGCCTGCGCAACCTGGCGGATCAGGCGGAAGAGAACCTGCCCTGGCTGGCGACGGCGCTGGGCA
>JAVBYB010000475.1 GCA_030824255.1 bacterium | reverse complement strand
GCGGGTCGCAACGCGCCCGCGAGCCATTGCCGGCGCGCCGTCTCGGGCGTCACGTCCGCGATGAACCATGTGCCCTTCGCGCCCGCCATCACGGCGCTGATCGGCCCGGCATCGCTCAGCTGCGTGCCCAGCGTGATGAGCGTTGAACAACCCGCTGTCATGCCGATGCGCGCCGCATCCAGTTTTGTCGCCATGCCGCCCGAGCCTACGCCTGCGCTTGCATTCGCGCCGCCCGCCATCGCCACGATCTCCGGCGTCAGCTTGCGCACTTCGGGAATGTGTTTCGCATGTGGGTTGGAGCGCGGATCGGCGTCGTAAAGCCCGTCAATGTCTGACAGCAGCACCAGCACATCCGCGCCCAGCATCTGCGCCACGCGCGCGGCGAGGCGATCATTGTCGCCATAACGGATTTCTTCGGTCGCCACCGTGTCGTTCTCGTTGACGATGGTGACGGCCCCGCGCTCCAGCAGCGTTTCCATCGTCGCGCGCGCATTGAGCCAGCGGCGGCGCTGTTCTGTGTCGTAGAAGGTGAGCAGCGCCTGCGCCACGGGCGCATCATGCTTGGCCAGCGCATCGTCCCACGCGCGCATCAGCTTCGGCTGGCCCGCCGCCGCCGCCGCCTGTTTTTCTTCGAGCCGCAGCTTGCCCGCCTTCAGCCCCAGCGCACGCCGTCCCAGCGCCACGGCGCCAGACGACACGATGACGATGGATTTTCCTTCCGCCCGCAGCCGCGCCGCATCCGCCGCAATGGCCGCAAAGCGCGCCTCATGCGGCTTGCCGGTTTCCTGATCGATCAGGAGCGATGAGCCAACCTTGATGACGACGCGACGCGCGGAGGAAAGCGGGGAGGTCACGGAGACCAGCCTTCCTCTTTCTGTTCGGGCGTCTTCTCGGCTTCGGCCTGCGCCTCGCGCTCGGCGCGGCGGTCTTCGGATATGATCTGGTAGAGCTTGCGCACGGTCTCGGGCACGCCCTTGCCGGTGGCGCCGGAGATCAGGAGCGGCGCTTTCTTGCAGGCCTTCTTCAGGGCTGCGGCCTTCTCCTTTATCTCCTCCTCGCTCAACGCGTCGATCTTGTTGAGCGCGACGATCTCTTTCTTCTCGGCCAGCCCGCCGCCATATTTCTTCAGCTCGTTGCGGATCGTCTTGTAGGCGCCGGCGACATCGTCCTGCGTGCCGTCGATCAGGTGCAGCAACACCGCGCAGCGTTCGACGTGACCAAGGAAGCGCGTGCCAACGCCCGCGCCTTCAGCTGCCCCTTCGATCAGGCCGGGAATATCGGCGAGCACGAAGCTAGCGCCGAGGCCGATGGAGACGACGCCAAGGTTCGGGATCAACGTCGTGAAGGGATAGTCCGCGATCTTCGGCTTTGCCGCGCTCACGGCGGCCAGGAAGGTGGACTTGCCGGCGTTCGGCATGCCCAGCAGGCCCGCGTCCGCGATCAGTTTCAGGCGCAGCCAGATCCAGCGCTCTTCGCCGTCATGACCGGGGTTGAAGCGGCGCGGCGCCTGGTTGGTGGACGACTTGAACTTGGTGTTGCCCCAGCCGCCCGTGCCGCCCTTGGCCAGCAGCACGCTGTCGCCCAGCTTGTCGAGGTCGGCGATCAGCGTTTCCTGGTCTTCCTCGAACACCTGCGTGCCGACGGGCACCTTGAGCACCAGCGTTTCCGCGTCCTGGCCCGTGCGGTTTGAGCCCATGCCATGCACGCCGCGATCGGCCTTGTAGTGCTGCAGGTAGCGGTAATCGATCAGCGTATTGAGGCCCTCAACCGCCTGGATGATGACATCGCCCCCACGGCCGCCATCGCCGCCGTCAGGTCCGCCGAACGGGATGAACTTCTCCCGCCGGAAGGAGACGCACCCGTCACCGCCTCCGCCGGACTTCACATACACCTTGCACTGATCGAGGAACTTCATCGTTTTGGCCTAGTGCGCACGTGCGCCGTGATGGTCGGGGAGATTAGCCGGGGTTGCGCCCTCGGGCCATACATAACGCGTCGCAAGGGAGGCGCGCTGGCGCGCCACGCCGAACAGTTCCTGTTGACCCGTGGGCGCAAAGCCCAGCTTGCGCAGCACATGTCCGGAGGCGGGGTTGTCCACGAAATGGCCCGCCACGAAGGTTTCCGCGCCCAGCTGGTCGCGCGCCCAGTCCATCACGGCCCGCGCCGCCTCGGAGGCATAGCCCAGCCCCCAATAGGGCATGCCGAACCAGTAGCCGATCTCGAACGTCCGCCTGTCGGCGCCCGCCACGCGCGAGACGCCGCACGAGCCAATCAGGCCATCGACCGGCGCCGTCACCGCAAAGGCAAACTCGCGCCCGGCCTCGCGGCTGTGCGCGCTCATGCCGATGAAATCGTAGGCTGATGCCATGGTGTAGGGGTGGGGCACGCGGCTGCACATCCTGGCGACATCGTAGTCGCCGGCGAGGTAGGCGATGCGGCGCGCATCCGTTTCTTCAAAGGGCCGCAGGCTCAGCCGCGGCGTTGTTATCGTCGTCTTCATGACCGTCCCCGGTTTCGGTCCGCGTCCAGCGGGCCAGGTCAGGGGAGGGACAAATGAAGAAGGGGAGGCGATCCGCCTCCCCTGATCACGTTCAGGCTCGGATCGCTGCCCTGCGGGCAGTGCGATCCGGCTGCAAACTGGATCGCCTTACTTGGCTTCGGCCGGCGTTTCGGACGGGATGATCGAGATGAACATCTTGCCCTTGGCGCCTTCGCGGAATTGAACCGTGCCGGTTTCCGTGGCGAAGATCGTGTGGTCGCGGCCGAGGCCGACATTCTTGCCCGGATGGAATTGCGTGCCGCGCTGGCGGACGATGATGTTGCCGGCCAGCACTTGCTCGCCGCCGAAACGCTTCACGCCGAGGCGCTTGGAGTTTGAATCGCGGCCGTTACGGGTAGAGCCGCCTGCTTTTTTATGGGCCAAGGTGGCCTCCCTTAAGCTGCAGCCGAAGCTGCAGGATCAAAATTTGAACTATTTCGAGCTGGCGCTGATGCCGGTGATCTTGATGACCGTCTCGTGCTGACGGTGACCGATCTTGCGGCGGTAGGTGTTGCGCGGCTTCTTCTTGATCGTGATGACTTTCGGGGCGCGGCGCTGTTCCACGATCTCGGCGGTCACTTTCGCGCCGGAAATCATCGGGAAGCCCATGTCGAACTTGTCGCCATCGCCGATCATCAGCACGTCGCCGATCTCGACCTTGTCGCCGGCTTCGCCGACGAGCTTGCCGACCACGATTTCCTGGTCGCCCGCGACCCGGTATTGCTTCCCGCCCGTCTTGATGACCGCAAACATCGGAAAATCTCTTGTCTTTTCAGGGGGTCTTGCGACCAAATAGCATACCACCCACAGGGGGCTGTGGGCAGGGAGCGCGCATATAGACGTGAGGCCCCCCCGCTGTCAAACGCCGATCGCGGGAATTGCCGATGAATCTGCGCGGCATGTGGGCCTTGTCGGTCTCCAAGAGGCAACGGGCAAGCCGGCATACTTTGACACCGGTTTCCACATGACTAGGCTCGCGCGCATAGAGAAGAGGCGCGGCCCATGCTTCAAACCCGGCGACACCTCCTGCTTTCCACCGCCGCTCTCTTCGGCGGCTGCATCGCTCCATTGGCCCATGCGCAGGCCACGCCCACCGTCGATCTCACCACCGGCAAAGTCCGCGGCCGCTGGTCCGGCGCCGTCCGCGAATTCCTCGGCATCCCCTATGGCGCCGACACCGCCTCCCGCCGCTTCCTCCCGCCTCAGCCTGCCGCGCGCTGGACCGGCACGCGCGACGCCGCCGCCTACGGCCCCGCCTGCCCGCAAGGCTCGGGC
>JAVBYB010000306.1 GCA_030824255.1 bacterium | reverse complement strand
GACGGGGGAGGTGGATCGCTCGCGTTCGCGAGCGAGACGGAGGGGGCTATCTCAACCGGGGGGGGCGCAGCCAGCGCGCCCTCCGTCTGACCCCGGGGGTCATCCATCTCGCCGGGCTGCGCCGGTGGAGAACTGTTGAGCTCATCCCACTCTTTCTTCAGCCGCCCAAACCTCCGGCGCATGACTTCGCGCATCATGCCGTAGTCGTCGCCGGGCTCGATCTCCTGATCCTTGATGTTGAACTTGCGATAGCTGGTCTTCTCGAAGCCTTCCGGACCCGCCACGACCATGCCGCCCACCATGTTCGTGCCCATGATGTGGCTGTTGTCGTAGATCTCGATCCGCTTCGGCGGCTCGGGCAGATCGAACACCTTCTGCACCGCCGCGAAAATCTTCTGCTGGCTCTGCGTGTCCGCCAGTTTCCGCCCCAGCGCCTCCCGCGCGTTCAGCTGCGCACGCTCCACGATCTCGCGCTTCTCGCCTCGCTGCGGCGTGCGTATCTCCACCTTGTGCTCGGCCCTCAGCTCGAGCGCATCGACCATGAGGCTTTCTTCCTCGATCTCATGGTTGAGCAGGATCAGCTTTGGCACCGGCTTGTCGTCATAGAACTGCGCCAGGAATGCCGTCAGCACCTGCGCGGACGTGTCGTCGCGATCGTGCTTGGGATACCAGACAGTCGCCCCCCAGTTCTGGCCCGCCCGGAAGAAGAAGGCCTGCACAGCCGATTGTCCCGCATCGGTGTGGATCGCGAACACGTCCGCCTCCACCAGCCCGTCCGTGTTGATGCTCTGGCTTTGTCGCACGGCCGCCAGCGCGCGGATGCGATCGCGCAGGCCGGCCGCCCTCTCATAGTCGGTGTTCTGCGCCGCCCGCTCCATCTGCGCCGCCAGCTGCTGTTGCAGCGTTTCGGCATCCCCGTTCAGAAAGCGCTCCGCCTCGCGCACCAGGTCGCGATACTCATCCAGCGGGATCAGCCCCGTGCAAGGCGCCGAGCATCGTCCCATCTGGTGCAACATGCATGGCCGCGAGCGCGTCGCGTAGATGTTGTCCGTGCACGTCCGCAGCAGGAACGCCTTCTGCAGCGTATCCAGCGTGTGATCGACCGCACCGGCTGACGCGAACGGGCCAAAATACTTGCCCTTGATCCGCTTCGCCCCGCGATGCTTCAGGGCCTGCGGCGCTTCATGGTCTTCGCGGATCAGAATGTGCGGAAAGCTCTTGTCGTCCCGCAGGATGATGTTGAAGCGCGGCTTCAGCTTCTTGATGAGGTTCGCCTCGAGCAGCAGCGCTTCCGTCTCACTCGCAGTGACGACGAACTCCATGCTCCGTGTCAGCGAGATCATCCGCGCGATGCGCTGTGTCTGTCCGCCGATCTTGGCGTAATTCGAAACCCGCGCCTTCAGGTTGCGCGCCTTGCCCACATAGAGCAGTTCGCCCACCTCCCCGAACATGCGATAGACGCCCGGCTTGCCCGGCAGGCGTTTCACATTGTCCCGGATCACGTCCGGTCCGTAGACGCGGCCCTTCTTGGCCGCGTCCGGCGCGTGCATATCCACGCCCGAGGAAATCTCCTCAGGCTCCATCTCGATCTCCGGCGGAAGCTCCTCCTCGGCCCCTTCCTCAAGGTCCTCGACAGGCGCGTCCGGCGGGTCGGGCAGATTGTCCGGATCGTCGGGTTGCATCGGCGCATACGTAAGCGACCCGAGGCGCATGTTCAAACCGCAATCGCCGCCGGTTGCCGCAACCTGCGCCCCATGCTCTGTCAGCAGTGTTCGACGGGAGGGATCAATGAAACTGACCCAGTTGGCGCTTGCCGCGCTCCTGGCTGCCGCCTGCAGCGATCCCACGCCGTCCGCCGTATCGAGCGCAGCGCCGCCGCCGCCGCCGAAACCCGTCTATGCCAGCCAGTGGTTCGCCAGCCCGGAAGCCACGGTAAACATTCACCAGACCGCCTATGGCCCAGCCGGCATGATTCGCGAGGCCGGCGGTGAATTCCGTCCGATCCGGGCCGTCACGCTGTCAGACGGCGAAATGCTCTTCTTCGTCCCGTCGCTGAACGCCGGCTTCAGGGCCGCAAAGGGCGACGACGGCTCATGGACGGGAAGCTGGCAAACGCATGGCAAGACCACCGAGCGCATCTTCCAGCCCGCCGATGCGCCCGAGATGTCGGAAACCTTCGTCACCTTCGACGATGGTCGCTGGACGCAATACCGCTGCGCTGGCGCCGGCTCGCCCGTCATCCTGCTTGACTACGGCGCCGGCGCGTCGATGGCTTCGTGGAAAGACGTGTTCGATCCGCTCTCACAAGTCAGCCGGACGTGCATGTTCGAACGCGCCGCCCGCGGCCTCAGCGATCCCGGCCCCCTGCCGCGCCACGTGAACCACGCCGCCGCCGACATCGGCGCCTTCATCACTGCCGCGAAGATCGAAGGCCCCGTCGTCCTCGTCGGCCACTCCATGGCCAGCTACCACATCCGCCAGTTCGCCAACCTTCATGGCGATCAGACCGCTGGCCTCGTCCTCGTCGATCCCTCCGGCGACGGGCAGGGCGCCCGCTTCGAAGCCGTGATCCCCAATATCCGCGACCTCGACCCCAACATCGTGGACGAGACAACCGTCACAAACTGCTCGCAGGGCCTCCGCAGGGTCATTGCGTCCATTCCATCCTCACTCACGCCAACCGATCTCGATCCCATCATTGGCAAGTGCGGCGGCAATGATCCTGATGGCGTCGAGGCCACGCTCTCCGAAATCGCCGCGATGGAAGTCGTCAGCACCAACCAGATCCGCGCCGCCCAACGTCCCTATGGCGACCTCCCGCTGATCGTCCTGACACGGGGCGACTATGAAAACGGCATGCCGCCCGGCATCACGCCCGAGATCAAGGCCGGGTTTGCGAAAGTCTGGACCACCATGCACGCCGAGATGGCCGCCCAGTCCGCCATCGGCCAGGCGCGCACCATCCCCGGCGCCGGCCACGGCATCCAGCGCGACGCGCCACAAGCCGTCATCGACGCCATCACCGAAGTCGTCACGGCCGCGCGGGCGAAAGCGCCGTAAACTGCCGTACGGCCCTCACGCCGCCGCTGCTTCCTGCTTGGATCCACACCGCCGCAACACTTCGACATACCCCTTCGTGATGCGCATCCGGTCGCGATAGCCCTTCAGCACCAGAAGGTTGTGCGCCTTCTCGAGATTGTAGCACGGCACATACATGAAGCAGTGGTGCTCGCAGTGATAGTGAACCCAGAACGGCGCGATGAAGAGCCGTTCCAGCGGATTGGCCAGCGTCGTGCGCGCATGCGTGAAGGGGTCATCCTGCGTGTTGACCATCGCGTGCTCGCCCATCGCGCGCAGCCGCGTCACCAGCGGGAACCACGTCGCCATCGGCACGATCCACAGCGCGAACCACGCCCACCAGAATCCCAGCGCCGTCGTCACCACGATGATCACCGCCTGCGCGATCCAGAACCGCAACCCCGGATTGTCCGGCACGCGCGGCGGCTTGCGCTTTTCGCCACGCACCTGCGCAATGAACGGCGCGATGCGCTGCTTGTAGAAAGTCTGCCCCGTCAGGTCGCGCACGAATTTCCGGGCAAGTGAATTCCGGGTCGTGGGAAAGGGCCGCGACAGCACAAGGTCCGGGTCTTCCTTCTGCTCGGTGTATTTGTGGTGGGTCAGGTGATAGGGGCGATACCGCTTCAGGCTGCCGCCTACCGGTCCGCCGCAAAGCCATTCGGCCAGCCAGTCGTTGAACGACTGGTTCGGATGCAGCGTCCCGTGTGCGGCTTCATGCTCAAGGATCGCCAGACCCAGCTGCC
>JAVBYB010000276.1 GCA_030824255.1 bacterium | reverse complement strand
CCCGTCCGGGCCGTTGAAACGATTACCGCCTCACGCATAAAATTCTCCGTACCGTGTCTTCAGAAAAGTTGGCTCTTTTAAGCGCCAGTTTTGCTCGGAATGCAACACGACCAGCCCGGCAGGTTTGAGCCTGCCGGGCTGTACGCGGGAATAGATATTGGGTGGGCTCGTTAGCCGCCGTCTTTTGGCGTCGTACGCGTGGTCGTTACGGTTGTCGTCGGCGCTGCGGCCGGCGTGGCCAGAACGGCCGCGAGTTGCGCTTCAGCGATGTCCTTGGTGGTGTAGTTGGGCTTCGCTTTTACAACGGCGTGCACTTCAGGTGCAATCGGATTGGCGGCGTCCATCGTGGGCCGATCAGACACAGGCGTTATGACTTCTGTCGTTGTCTCCACCGTTGCCGTCGGTGTTTCTTCAACCCTGGTGTCGATGGTCACCTGGGTTTTGGATGTGGGGAGGTTTGCAGATTCAACGACAGGCGCGCCCTCGGATTCTTGAACAAGCTTTTCCGTGTCGATCGCGCCGAGGACCTTTTCAGGCGACACGCCCTGAACAATCACGCCGCCTTCCGTTGCGGTGGGCGGTTGAGCAAAAGCTGGCGCTGCGAAAGCCGCGGCTAGGGCTGCGGAAAGGAGTGCAGATTTCATTGTGTAACCTTCCTGGCGGACGAATGTACCTTCGGAAGGCTTCAGGACGATGTTCGTTCCGTTTGTTGTGGTAATTTAAGAGGCGGCTCAGGCGGTGGCGGCGGCTCCACTTCCGGCGCCTGAACGTGATCAGCGACGTAGGCGCCGCGCTTGCCGCGCCTTGCCGGTTGATCGACCGTGGTGTCGACAGTCGTGAACAATTCGATCTGTGCGTTGATTTCCGCGCCGACACAGATGGCGTAAGCGGAAATCCAGAACCACATGAGCAAGGCTGCAACGGCGCCAAGTGAGCCGAAGGTTGAATTGTAGGCGTTGAAATTCTCAAGATAGAGAGAGAACGCGATCGAAGCCAGCAGCCACATCAAGCCAGCAGCAACCGCACCGGGAATGATCCAGCGCCAGCGCGCGCGGGCACGTGAGGGTGCGATACGATAGATCATCGCGCACGCGACCATGAATGCCGCGATAATCACGAGCCAGCGTAACAGGTTGCCGGCAGCTTCAACGAGCGCGCCGAGTGAGAGCGCTTTCAGGATCGGCGGCACGGCAGCGATGGCCGCGATGGAGAGCGCGACGAACAGAATTCCTGAGAGCGTAAAGCCCAGCGTCAGGAGCGTCAGGTGGAAAAAGTTGCGCTTTTCGGTTTCATGATACGCCATGTTCATGGCTTGCATCAGCGCAGACACGCCGCCCGATGCTCCCCAGAAAGTCAGCAGGATGGTTATGACCAGGCCGAGGGTGAGGCCGCCCGAATCCTGCGTGGAAATGGTGACCATCTGATCTGCGACAAGACTGAAAGCGTCTGGCGCCAGGTCGCGCACCATTTCCAGCTGTGGCCCGAGTGCGGTCATGTCGGTGAACAAGCCCCAGACCATCAACGCGGCGGCGATGGCAGGGAAGATCGACAGGAAGGCATAAAAGGCGATGCCAGCCGACAGCAGGCCCACATTGTCACGCAGAACACGCCAGAAAACGCGCACAAGAATGGCTCGCCAGTCGCTCAGGCGAATTGCGGTCGGCGTTTCCACGTTGTGACGGTTTGTCATTCGGCAAGGAACGCGGATTTACGGCGCGGGTTCCGCGCGGGATTGGTGGGCAGGCAACAGCGGACTAGAGTGTCAGGATGAGCAATGACCTTTTCGCATTGAAGCAGCGCCCGATCCCGTCTTCCGCCGAAGCGCAAGATCGCAAGAGGGGTTACCGCACGGATGTGCCGATTGATGAGGCGAACGAACGCGCGCGCGAGACATGCGTAGAAATACGAGCGGCAGGGCTGGCAGGCGAGAACCACTACAGCCATGCGAACAATCCGCCTTACTATGAGATCATTCCCGGCTCGATACGCGAGTTGTTCGTGCGGACGTCTGTCGGCGGAAAACTGCGCGATGTGAACGCGCGGCTCGCGGGCTCAGGTCTTGAGCTCTACCTGTTTGATGCGTGGCGGCCGCAGGCGGTGCAGCGACATTTCCACGATGTGTGGTTTCCGGCATGGCTCAAGCCGCGCGTGCCGCATCTGCATGGCAAGGCGCTCGTGGAAGAGGTGGAGAAGTACTGGGCTGCGCCGAGCGATGGCGAAGGTTCGCCTTCGCCGCATTCAACGGGCGGCGCGGTGGACCTGACATTGCGCTTCATTGCGACGGGCCAGCCGCTGTTCATGGGCGGGCTGTTTGACGACGTCACCGAGGATGCGTGGACCGATGCGTACGAGTTGAAGCCCATTGTATCCATGTCGGATGACGATGCGCGCGGGAACCGGCGGTTGCTGTACTGGGCAATGACGGAGGCTGGGTTCGCCAACAACCCCACTGAATGGTGGCACTATTCGTGGGGGGATCAGATGTGGGCGCGGCTGGGCGGACACGACGCGGCCGTTTTTGGCGGCTGCAACCCGACAGGGCGCCCCGATCGCTGATTGCCCTTAAGACCCCGGCAACCTTACGGCGGCAGTATCCGGTCGAAGTGGATTGCGGAGTCCGAATGCTGAACGCGTTCATCAGTGAAGTGTCGAAGGCGACCGGACTTACCGAGGACAAGGCCAGCGAAGCGATCGGCATCGTCCTGAACGCTGCGGACCGCCAAGGCGCCCCTTTTGCTGACGAAATGTTCGAGCGGGTTCCCGGAGCGCGTACGCTTGCTGCGACGATGGGCAGCCAGATTGGCGCGCCCACGGGCGTGCTGGCGCGCCTGATCGAGCGTACACAAGGCGGGCGGCAGGCTGTTGTCGAGCGCCTGATCGAGGATCTTCACGAACTGGGCCTTGGGTCCAACCAGATCGGCCGCCTGTTTCCGGCCATCTCCAAATCTTCAGAGATCGCGTTTGGCGTTTCCGGTGTTGGCCATCTCGGCGACATCCTTGGGGCGCTGAGCGTCAACCAGAGTGGAGTGCGTAGCGTAGCCTGACAGTATTGTAAGCGTTCAAGCGTATGCGGGCGGTCCTGTCGGGCCGCCCGTTTCGCTTGTGGCGCTGCAGTACAATCAATGAGTTGCGCGAGCGTGGCCCGGTGTGACATCCCGCCACTCCTGCTCCCGAAAAAATCACCATCTGAGTGGAACTAGACCAAGTCACTCACGTTTTGGTCCATGTGCTTCCCGGCGGCGACGGTCTTATCCGTCCCCCCCGACCCCCCGAGACCTCCCGTCGGGAAGACACGTCTCCCAAAGCTCCATTCCGGGCCACACGCTTCACAGCGGATGGGCGCACGCGTATTGCTGTGCGCATGGCAGACGCGGACGTTTTCCGATCATCGATCCCGGGCAAAGATCTCGGCGCGCCAGGTTCGCCGGATGCTTCCGCGTGCTCGGCTTACGCCATCCGCGTGCTGGGTGATGCCGCGGGGGCCGACATGCGCATGGCGTCGCTGTCTCTCGATGTGACCTCACACGCGCTTGACGAGGGCGCGCTGGTCCTTGTGGTGCGGATCGACAAGCGCGCCCGCACAATCGTGTTTGCGTCGTGCGAGGCGCGAGCAGCAGGCCGGTTGGTATTTACAGCGCAGGCGCTTTTCAGTCGCGAGGCTGGCTAGATAGCCTTGTCCGAAACCGGCAGCAGGTCGGGATAGTTCGGCTCACGCTTTTCAGCTTTCGCCACGAAGGCTTCTTTCATGTGCGCGCCGGACAGCATGGCCGCGTTCCAGACGCCGATATAGTCGAGGCCGTCTGCGATCGTGTGGTCGCGGGCG
>JAVBYB010000025.1 GCA_030824255.1 bacterium | reverse complement strand
GGCGATCTGGTGAGTGCGGCGGCGAAATCGGGACTGCTGCTGTCGGGCGGCGGGCACGCGATGGCGGCGGGGCTGAGCATGGACCCGGCGCGCCTGACTGAACTGCGCGAGCACATGGAAGCGATGACACAGGGCGCGACGTTCGAGCTGGAAGAGGCGCGCGTTCTGGAGATCGACGGCGCGCTGGCGCCGGGGGCGGCGACGGGCGAACTTCTCGAGACTGTCGAGCGGCTGGGACCGTTCGGATCAAATGCGCCGGAGCCTCTGTTCGCGCTACCGAATGTGAGGGCGGCGGGCGCGCGGCGCGTGGGCGAGAACCATGTTGCGTTCGACCTGATCGGCGAGGATGGCGCGCGCGTGCGGGCGATCGCGTTTCGCGTGGCCGATGGACCGGAGGGGCAGGCGATCCAGAAGGGCGCGGCGATCCACGTGGCGGGGCGGCTGAGGCCTGACACGTGGAAAGGGCCGGGCAAGGTGCAGATCGAAGTGGCGGACGTTGCTCTCGCGTAGTGGGCGCTGGCCTGAGGCTCGTACGCGAATGATCCCGTGGGTTCGCGCTACTCAGCCGCCGCGCAGAACTGGTCGCGGGCGCGCGCCATCGCGCCGCTCTGGAGCGTGATGTCGAGGATGAGGTTGTCGAGTTCGTTGCGTCGGGCCGGAGGCAGCGCACCTTCGTCGTCCAGGGCGTCGCGGAAGTCGTAGGCCGTGTCGATATAGATCCCGTATTTGGTTACGGCGTCCTTGGCATAGCGGCACGCCTTTGCGTTGTCCCCAGCCTCGTTGGCTTCCACAACATAGGCGGCTGTGGCGCGGACGGCGCTGTTCGCCCTTTCCAGCATGTCCTTGTAGGCCAGCGAGTCCTGCGCGCTGGCGATGGGCGCGAGCAGCATGGCGAAAGCGGCGGCGATGGCTGTACGCATGGATAGGTCCCCGGTCGAACTTGGTTCTGGATAGGCGGTCAGCGCGCACCAGAACGCCTCGCAGGTTTGATGCACCACAATGAAGGATGTCCTGAGGCGGAATGGCGCGCGCCAATTTCCACACGCGGCGCGCGGTGACGGAGTTATCGGCAGCGCGACTTAACCTTTGATGTTGCTCATGCCAGCGCGAGAACATAACACGAACACATGAAGCTGATCGACAAGCTGAAAATCCTGGCGGACGCGGCAAAATATGATGCGTCTTGTTCCTCGAGCGGGGGCAAGAAGCGCGACAGCCGGGCCACGCGCAGCATCGGGTCGAACGAAGGATCGGGGATCTGTCACTCGTACACGCCGGATGGGCGGTGCATCTCGTTGCTGAAAATCCTGCTGACGAACCAGTGCCTCTACGATTGCGCGTACTGCATCAACCGGCGGTCTTCCAATGTGGCGCGGGCGAAGTTCACGGTGGACGAGGTGGTGCAGCTGACGCTGGATTTCTACCGGCGCAACTACATCGAGGGGTTGTTTCTTTCTTCCGGCATAATCCGGTCGCATGACGACACGATGGAGGAGATGGTGCGCGTGGCGCGGAGCCTGCGCGAGACGCACCTGTTCGGCGGCTACATTCATCTGAAGCTGATCGCGGGGTCATCGCCTGAGCTGCTGGCGGAGGCGGGTCGATATGCGGATCGCGTGTCGGTGAATGTGGAGCTGTCGAAGGACGAGAGCCTGATCGCGCTGGCGCCGGAGAAGCGCGGCGACGTCATCCGCAAGTCGATGGCGCAGGTGCGGCTGGGCATCGACGAAGGGAGCGAGCGGGGCGCGCCGAGCTTTGCGCCGGCGGGGCAGAGCACGCAGATGATCGTAGGCGCCGATGGCGCGAGCGATCGGGACATCCTGTCGAGCAGCAAGAATCTTTATGGCGCTTATGGGCTGAAGCGTGTGTTCTATTCGGCCTTCAGTCCCATTCCGGATTCGAGTGCGCGATTGCCGTTGAAGGCTGCGCCGCTGATGCGGGAGCACCGGCTCTATCAGGCCGACTGGATGATGCGGTTCTATCGCTTCACGGCGGATGAGATCGTGACGGGGAGCGACGGGCTGCTGGATCTGGCGATCGATCCGAAGCTGGCGTGGGCGCTGGCGCATCGCGGGGCGTTTCCGGTGGATGTGAATCGGGCGGCTCGCGAGATGCTGTTGCGCGTGCCGGGGCTGGGCGTGAAGGCGGTGGACCGCATTGTGCAGGCGCGGCGGCAGCGGGAGCTGGGGCTCAGCGATGTGGCGCGGGTGACGCGGTCGGTGGAGAAGTGCCGGGCGTTCATCATCACGCGCGACTGGCGGCCGGTGAAGCTGAGTGATGCGGAGGGGCTGCGGGAGCGGTTCGCGCCGAAGGCGGAGCAGCTGGAGCTGTTCGCATGATCGGGGTGGAGCTGGCCGAGGCGGCGACGTTCGATGAGTGGCGCGGGAAGGCGCGGGCGCTGCTGGGCGCGCGTGTGGCGCCGGAGGATGTGGCGTGGACGGGCGCAGGCGCGCCGGGATTGTTCGGTGGGGACGCGACGCCTGTCGATACGGGGTTCGCCCTGAGCGTGCCGCGCGCGTTTGTCGAGGTGGCGCGGAAGGCGGTGCTGCATGTCGAGCCGGAGCGGTTTGCGCTGCTGTATCGGGTGCTGTGGCGGCTGCAGGGCCATCGGGGGCTGATGGAGGATGCGGCGGATGCCGATGTGACGCGGCTGCGGGATCTGGCGAAGGCGGTGCGGCGGGACGAGCACAAGATGCATGCCTTCGTGCGGTTCAAGGAGGTGAAGGATGATGATGGGCCGCGCTTCGTTGCGTGGTTCGAGCCGCAGCATCATATCCTGCGCGAGACGGCGGATTTCTTCGTGCGGCGCTTCACCGGCATGCGCTGGTCGATCGTGACGCCGGAGCTGAGCGCGCACTGGGATGGCGGGCAGCTGACTTTCGGGCCGGGTGGGCAGCGCGGCGATGTGCCGGCGGAGGATGCGCGCGACGAGGACTGGCGCGAGTATTACCGCGCCATGTTCAATCCGGCGCGGCTGAAGATCAACGCGATGACACGCGAGATGCCCAAGCACTACTGGAAGAACTTGCCGGAAGCGCGGGACATTGCCGGGCTGATCGCATCGGCGTCCGACCGGGCGGAGGGGATGGTGGAAGCGGCGCCGACCGTGCCGAAGAAGCGCGCGGGCGCGGCTGCGGCGCGGATCATGCCGGAGGCTCCATCGCCGGGCGTGACGCGCATCATTGATCGCGGGGCGGCGCCCGCGTCGATCGCGGAGCTGAACGCGGCGCTGCCGGGATGCCGATCATGCGCGCTGTGGCGGCCGGCGACGCAGGTGGTCATGGGCGAGGGCAAGGCGGACCGTCCGCTGCTGGCCTTCGTGGGGGAACAGCCGGGCGACCAGGAGGATCTGGCCGGACGGCCTTTCGTCGGCCCGGCGGGACAGCTGCTCGACCGCGCGCTCAAGGAGGCGGGGATCGACCGGGCCGAGGCCTGGCTCACCAATGCCGTGAAGCACTTCAAATTCGAGCCGCGCGGCAAAAGGCGCATCCACTCCAGGCCCAATGCAGGGGAGGTGGAGGCGTGCCGGTGGTGGGTGAAGCATGAGCTGGACCTGGTGCGCCCGGCGCTGACGGTGGCGCTGGGGGCGACGGCGGCGGCCTCGCTGGCGGGGTATCGGGGGCCGCTGCACGCGGTGCGCGGGCGAATCATCCACGCGCGCGAGGGGCGCCCGGTGTTCGTGACGGTGCACCCGTCCTTCCTGCTGCGCCTGCCGGATGAGGCGGCGAAGACAGGGGAATATGCCCGGTTTGTGGGGGAATTGCGCGAAGGACGGCGGCTGGCGGGGGATATGGCGCAGGCGGCGTGAGCGCCGCGCAAACTCCCCACCGAGACCGCTTG
>JAVBYB010000585.1 GCA_030824255.1 bacterium | reverse complement strand
CCGTGGCAGCCCCTTAGAAGGTGCCGTCGTCGAAAGTCAATTCTTCCTCGGGTTTCGTCGGGTCGGTCGGTTGCGGATTGTTCGGGTCAACCGGCGGCAGGTTCGGGTCGGGCTGCGAGGTCGTCTGCCCGTCCGAAGCGGCCGAGCTGGCTTCGTCGCCCGCCGCCATCTTGCTGAAATCGACCCTGTAACCGTCCGCGCCAATCGGCGCATCGCAGCGTTCAGTGGGCGCAGATCCGGGACGGAACGCCTCCGTGATGATCAGGCGCGTGTCCGGCCCCGGCTGGCAGCCGGTGTCCGCATCGACTTCCACATGCTCCACACCGTTCGGTACGCGGAAGGTCACGGCCGGGCGGTCTTTCAGAGCCGCCAGCATGAAGTCACGGAAGATCGGCGCCGCGACGCGGCCGCCGCTCTCGCCATTGCCCATGTCGCGCGGCTTGTCGAAGCCGATCCAGACGCCCGCCACCAGATCGGGGCTGAAGCCCATCGTCCAGGCGTCGAACTGGTCGTTGGTCGTGCCCGTCTTCGCGGCGACCGGCTTGCCGACCGAGCGGATCGTCGTGCCCGTGCCGCGCTGCACCGCGCCTTCGAGGATCGACACCACCTGGTAGGCAGTCACCGGATCGATGACCTGCTTGCGTTCATCGGCCAGGGACGGCGGCGCCAGACCCTGCTTCCACTCGGTGGTGCAACCCGCACACGGACGCTGGTCCGTACGGTAGACAGTCCGGCCATAACGGTTCTGGATCCGGTCCAGCATCACAGGCCGAACCTGCTTGCCGCCATTCACCAGCTCGGCATAGGCCACGGCCATCCGCATCAGCGTGGTGTCGCCTGCGCCGAGCGACATCGACTCGTAAGGCGGCAGCTCGTCATACATGCCCATCCGCACGCCGATCGCCGACACCTTGTCGAAGCCGATCTCGGACGCGAGGCGAACCGTCATCGCGTTCCGCGACTTCTCGACGCCAATGCGCAGCGGGGTAAGGCCGTAGAACTCTTTCGAGTAGTTTTCCGGCTTGTAGCATTTGTCCTGGTTCGGATCGCACGACACATACGGCGTATCGAGCACGCGATAGGAAGGCGTCCACTTGTACAGACCCGTCGTCGGATCAGTCGTTTCCATCGCCGCCGCATAGACGAACGGCTTGAACGACGATCCCGGCTGGCGTTTCGCCTGGATGGCGCGATTGAACTTGCTCGACACGAACGAATAGCCGCCCGTCATCGCCAGCACGCGGCCCGTATGCGGGTCCATCGCCACCAGCGCCCCCTGCACCGCCGGCACCTGCCGGATACGCCACGGGGCATTCGCCGCGCGCTTCTTCGGCACGCCATATTCCGTAATCAGCTGGACAGTGATGTCCGGTGAAGGCTGGCCCGCAACGAAGATCACATCCCCCGCCTTCAGGCCCGTGCCGCCTTCCGTACGCTTGAACGTCGACGCCCACTTCACGTCATCGCCATGCAGCGTGCCGGTCTCGTCGCCATCAAGGCCAAGGCGCACGCTTTCACGCGACACCGAACGCACGACCGCCAGCTGCCAGTCATTGCCGGCGCCGCCGATCTTCTCGGCATTCTCCTTGTTGTTGGCGAACGCCTTCAACGACTCGCCAAAATTGTCGCCCGCCTCGACCGTGCCCACCGGCCCGCGCCAGCCATGGCGGCGGTCGTAGGACTCGAGGCCCGCACGCAGCGACGTCTGCGCGATAAGCTGCAGGTTGGAGTCGATCGTCGAGCGGATGGACAAGCCGCCGCCCAGCAGCGCCTTGCTCGCATCTTCCCGGCTGTTGATGCCGTCGAGCTTCTTCTGCTCGCCCAGCGCCATGATCTCCTTGCGGAGTTCTTCAACATAGTACGCCGAGGCAATGTTCTCGTCCGTGTTCAGACGGTCGACCACCTTCAGCTCCTCGACCATCGCCTGGTCGGACTCGGCCTTGGTGATGAAGTCGTTCTCGAGCATCCGCCCGATCACATAGTTGCGGCGCTTGATAGCCGCGTCGGGGTTCAGCAGCGGATTCACGCGACCCGGCGCCTGCGGCAGGCCGGCCAGCATCGCGCTCTCGGCCAGCGTCAGGTCGCCCAGCGACTTGCCGAAATAGTTCAGCGCCGCCGCGCCCACGCCATAGGAGCGTCCGCCAAGATAGATCTCGTTCATGTACAGCTCGAGGATCTGATCCTTCGTCAGCTGTCCTTCGATGCGCATGGCGAGCACCGCCTCGCGCACCTTGCGCTCCACCGACCGCTCGTCGCCGGTCAGCATGTTCTTCACCACCTGCTGTGTGATGGTCGAACCGCCCGTCATGCGGCGGCCCTGCACGGCGTTCAGCACGGTCCCGCGGAACATGCCCCACAGGTCGATGCCGGAGTGTTCGAAGAACGACTTGTCCTCGGCGGAGATGAAAGCCTGCACCAGCTGCTTGGGCAGCTCTTCCGACGGCACATACACGCGATGCTCGGTCGCGAACTCAGCCACCAGCTTGCCGTCGCCCGCGTGCACGCGGCTCATGATCGGCGGCTCGTAGTTGCGCAGCTGCTCTTCAGACGGAAGGTTCTGCGTCACCGCAAAGAACCACACGCCGAACGCGACGACGATAATGCCGAGCACCGAGGCGATCGAAATGAGGATCGTCTTCCAGTTCCAACGGGGCATGGTCAGTTGCATCTCTCACCGGCAGGGGCGCGAAGCGGGCCGTATCCAACACTCTGCCGCCCATTTCTAGGCGTCTTTATGGAGGTCCCGGAATCACCGTGGTTTGCGGTGACTTTAAGGCGTCGTGGGTGCGGATGACAGGCCTCGGGCAGGTTAAACTCAGATCATCCTTGCCGCACCCGGCCCTGCCGGACAGGCCCGCGATCGGCCCCAACCGGGACTCACCGCCCCGCGATCATCCGTGTCCGCTCGTCGAAGTAGGCGTCGATCGCGATCGCGACCGCCTTCACCAGCTTCTTCCGCTTCGCTTCCGAAACCAGCGCCGCGGCGTCTTGCTCATTGGTCATGAAGCCCATTTCCAGCAGGGCAGCCGGCACGTCGGGGCTGAGCAGGACATACAACCCCTTTTTGCGGTGTGTGTTCTGCAGCGTCGGCCAGCCTGAATCCGCCAGGCTATAGGCGACCATTTCGGCAAATCGGGTCGACTGGTTCTTTGTCTCCCGCTGCACGAGGTCGGCCAGGATCTGGTTCACGATCTGGGGCCGCTTGGAGTCCACCTCGACGTCGAGAATCCAGTCGTGCTGCTTTCGGGCGGTATCGATGCGTTTCTCGCCGTCCGGCGACAGCGTGTAGACAGATGCGCCCCGCGTGGCCTGCTTTGCGCCCGCGTCGGCGTGGATCGAGATGAACAGGTCGGCGCCCAGGTTGCGGGCTCGCGTCGGCCGGTCTTCCAGCTCTATGAAAACGTCGGTGGAGCGGGTCAGCGCGACATCGAAACGCTCCGTTGCCAGCAATTCGGCCCGCAGCGCCAGCGCCGCCGCCAGGGTCACGTCTTTCTCCTTGAGCCCGTCCTTCGACAGCGCCCCCGGGTCCTTGCCTCCGTGCCCCGGATCAATCACTACAAGCGGCTTGCGGGCCGCCTGCTGCGTCACGGGCTTTGGCCCGCCCATGTCGCCCGCCGCAGCCTTCGCGAAAGCCTCTGCCGACGCCGGCTCGAGATCCAGCACAATGCGATGCTTCTCGCCCTTGGCCTTGGGCGCCAGCACGAACTCCCGCGCCACCGTGGCCGGCTTTGCAAGGTCAAGCACCAGCCGCGACGTCGCCGCCGTGTTATGAGCAAAGCGGAATCCAGAGACGACGCCGCCGCCCTTGCCCGACCCGCCTTCGGACGTCAGCCCGTTGATCGTCCAGCGT
>JAVBYB010000138.1 GCA_030824255.1 bacterium | reverse complement strand
GCACGCGCACTATCGCGGCACGTACTCGAAGCTGGAAATCCGCTACCCGACCGGCGAGCAGAAGACGCTCATCAACGTGCCGTTCTATGACTTCAACTGGCAGCGCATGTACGAGTTCGAGACCCCGGTCGAAGTTCCGGCCGGCTCGAAGCTGATCGCGACCTACATTTACGACAACTCGAAGCGGAACCCGGCCAACCCGAACCCCGCCGAGAAAATCGTCTGGGGCGACCAGTCGTTCGAGGAAATGTTCTACACCTCGCTGCGCTACCGCTGGAAAGACGAGACCGCGAAAGACCAGAAGGACTATGACTCGCTGCTGCAGAAAACGCGTCTGCTCGGCATGCTGGACGATAACATCGACGGCAAGGTCCAGATGTCCGAACTGCGCGGCGTGTTCAAGGAGCGCATGTCGAACCCGATGGCCTTCGCCATGGTCGACAAGAACAAGGATGGCGGTATCGACCAGACCGAGTTCGACGTCGTTATGGCCCAGATGCGCCGCCCGGGCGCAGCGGCGCCGACGGCTGCGGCTGTCCCGATGGGCGGCGAGTAATCGTAGCTTCAACTGACTGATTGCAGCGCCCCGGCCCGAAAGGCCGGGGCGTTTGCTTTCTGGCGTCGCCGCGCGCCTTACGTCGCGTTGTGGCTCTTCCGCCCTGGCTGGAAGGATCGCGCCACGCCGATAAGCTCCTCCCCAGACATACTCGGGGAGTAAACGATGGTTCGGTTCCTCTGCGCTGCATCCATGCTCGCGCTGGCCGCCTGCGGCGCTGGCGAACAGGCCGCCGCGCCCGTGACATGGGGCGTCACCGAATTCATCGGCCCCTCTCACTTCCACGGCCTGCATGGCCTTGCGGTGGAGGAGGACGGTACGATCCTCGCCGGCAGCGTGGTGGGGCAGGCGATCTACGCGGTAAACCCTGCAACCGGCGAAGTGACCGAGCGTATGGGTCCGCCCAACGGCATGGCCGACGACATCGCGTTCGGTCCCAATGGCGAGATGGCGTGGACCGGCTATCTCACCGGCAAGGTCTTCATCCAGCCCAAGGCCGGGCAAGAGGGGGGCGGCGAGCCGAAGATGATCTCGTCGGGCTTGCCGGGCTCCAACTCGCTGGCCTTCACCAAGGAGGGCAGGCTCTACTTCACGCAGGTCTTCCTCGGCGATGCTCTCTACGAGGCCGACCCAGCAGGCGTGGCGCCCCCACGCCTCATCCGCAAGGATCTCGGCGGCTTCAACGGCTTCGAGGTCGGGCCTGACGGCATGCTGTATGGGCCGCTGTGGTTCAAGAACGCCATCGTGAAGATCGATCCGGCGACGGGCGCTGACACGGTCGTCGCCGATGGCTTCCAGACTCCCGCCGCCGCCAATTTCGGTCCGGACGGAAACCTCTACGCCATCGATACCAAGACCGGCGAGGTGAAGCGTATCGACATCAGGACGAAGGCGGTCACCGTCATCGCAACACTGGCGCCTGCGCTCGACAATCTCGCCATCGCGAAGGACGGCACGATCTACGTCTCCAACATGGCAGACGCCACGATCTATGAAGTGAAGCCGGATACCGGCGCCGTACGCACCATCGTCAGCGGCCCTCTCGCGACGCCGACTGATCTCGTCATCACCGATGGCCCTGAAGGCGAGAAGCTGCATGTCGCTGACGTGTTCACGTACCGCGTCATCGACACGGCGACGAAAGCCATCACCGATCCCCTGCGCATGTATCGCGACGAGACCGAGAACCAGCTTGGCATCGGCGCGGGCAAATCGAAAATCCTGATCACGTCCTGGGCTGCCGGCATGGTGCAGGTGGTCGATCGCGCGAGCGGCGCAGCCGCCATCCACCACGGTTTCACCGCGCCCACCGACGCCATCGAACTGGCCGATGGCCGCCTCATCGCGCTTGAGGCTGCCGCCGGAAACATCCGCCCCGTGACGGATGCAGAGGCGCCGGGAGAGCCGCTGGTTGTCGGCCTCAACTTCCCCGTCGCCATGGTCGAGGCGGCGGATGGCAAGCTCTGGGTCACGGAAACGTCCGGCGCGCTTGCGCAGGTGGATCTCGCCACAGGAACAATCACCCGCGTGCTCGAAGGCCTGTCCGGCCCCGAAGGCGTGGATGTGGACGCCTCCGGCAAGGTCTATCTCGCCGAAGCTGGCGCCGGCCGCGTCATCGCCTTCGATCCGAAGGACGGCTCGAAAACTGTCCTCGCCGAAGGCCTCAAGATGGGCCTCCCCGCAGCCGAGGGCACGCTTCCGGCCTACACAACCTCGGGCGTCGCGGTCTCCAAAAAGGATGGTTCGGTCTATGTCGCCTCGGACATAACCAATGTGATCTACAGGCTCACGCCATCATCAGATCCGGCGACAAGATAATTGCTGGCCGAAAAGTCGGCTTCGTCCGCCCACCTGCGTCCTCGGACGACAGAAGGAGGAATTCCATGCGTTTCGTGATGCTGATGTACCCCGGCCCCGACGCCGAAACCGAACGATCCCCCGTGCCCGAGGGCCCCGAGGGTCAGAAACTTCTTGAGGACATGATGGCCTTCAACCAGCGCCTGGTGGATGCCGGTGTGATGCTGGGCGGCGAAGGCCTCAAACCCACCCGCCATGGCGCGCGCGTCAAATACCAGGGCGGCGGCAAGACGATCGTGCTCGATGGACCTTTCACCGAAACCAAGGAAGTTCTCGGCGGCTACTGGATCATCGACTGCGCTTCACTTGAGGAAGCTGTCGCATGGGCCCGCCAGGCGCCATGCCCCGCCGGTGAGTTCATCGAGATTCGCCCGGTCTGGTCGCCCGAGGATTTCGGCGCAGACGCCGCCGAAATCGAACGCGCCCAGATGGCGCAGATGGAAGCGCAGGCTGAGGCGAAGCAACGCGGCGGCTGATCGGAAATCTCCCGGATCGGTGAAAATTCACCGATCCGGATTCACGAAAAAAAGCGGCCTTTCTGGCATGTGTTAAGCTTGAGAAGCCTCCAGGAAGTTGACCGCATGCGGGTCGACAGCGTGCATCCGAGTGACCTGTCAGACGGCGATGTCGCTGCCTGGCGCGCGCTCCTGTCCGCCGATCCCGAACTCTCCAGCCCCTACCTGACGCCTGGCTGGGTGCGGCTCGTTGGCCAGCACCGGGCTGATACCCGCGTCGCCATCTGGCGCGACGAGCAGGGCAAACCCCTCGGCTTCCTGCCCGTGCAGCGCCCTGGCAGTTTCGCGGCCGTGCCCGCCGGTGGTCCTGTCTGTGACTATCAGGCGCTGATCGCCGCGCCAGACGCCAATCTCGACCTGTCGCTTGCCAACAATGCCCTGGATGTCGGCCGCATAGATCTCACGGCGGGGCTGCAGAACAATGCGGTCGCCAGCGCGCTCATCACGCACGATGTCGGCCATGTCGTTCGCTTCAACGATGGCTGGGAGCCGTGGTGTGCTGAACGTCATGCGACCGGCTCCCGAACCGTTGTCCGCACGCGCAAGAAGCTCAACAAGCTGACCCGTGATGTCGATGGCGACATCAGCTTCGAAGCCTTCTCACGCGATACCGAGGCCTTCGAAACCCTGCTCGCCTGGAAGCGCGAGCAGATGCATCGCACCGGCGTCACCGACATCTTCGATCATGGCTGGATCGACGCCATCGTGCGCGGCGCGTTTGCCTCTCCCGCAGATGATCCGCATTTCGGCGGCGCCTTGTTCGTCCTGCGCATCAGGGGGCAGGTCGCCTCCGTGCTGTTCTGCCTCCGTGCGGGAAAAACGCTCCACGCATGGTTCGTTGCGCACGATCCGCAGTGGTCGTCCTATTCGCCCGGTCTCATCATCTTCCTCGAAGCCGTCCGCGCCGCAGCCAGCGCTGGCTACAACGA
>JAVBYB010000483.1 GCA_030824255.1 bacterium | reverse complement strand
CTCCAAATAGGCGCACACGCGCGATGAACCGTGCACCAACCCCTTGAATTAAAAGGGCACGCCACCGAGATTTTGTGAATCTCGACTGCCCGCTGAAAAGGCATGGACTGGCGGGCCCCTTTGCCCTAGACGGACCCGCTCAACCCCCGGAATGTCATGAAATCGCCGACCGGAACTTCCGAGACCAATTCACCTTCGCCGCCCAAGAAGCGGGTGGGGCCCATCACCTTTTTCAGCCAGGTTCGCGCCGAGGCCCGCAAGGTGACGTGGACCAGCTATCGGGAGACGTGGATCGCTTCGGTAATGGTCGCCGTCATGGTCATTCTGGCCGCTATTTTCTTCTATGCCACCGACAGCGTCGTTCGCGTCATTGTCGGCTTCCTGACCGGGGTCTGGCACTAATGGCTGACGCTCGCTGGTATATTGTCCACGCTTACTCGAACTTCGAGAAGAAGGTGGCCTCCACGATCCGCGAACAGGCGGACATGCAGAGCCTTGGCGATCTGATCGAAGAGATCGAAGTGCCGACCGAGGAAGTCGTGGAAGTCGTGCGTGGCCGCAAGCGCACGGTCGAAAAGCGCCACATGCCGGGCTACGTCCTGGTGAAGATGAAGATGACGGATGAGGCCTACCACCTCATCAAGAACACCCCGAAAGTGACGGGCTTCCTTGGCGCTGAAGGCGGCAAGAAGCCTCTTCCGGTTCCTCAGGTTGAAGTTGATCGTATCCTCGGCAAGATCGAGTCCGGTACCGTCGAGCGCGCGCGGCCGAAGATGCAGTTCGAGATCGGCGAAAAGGTCAAGGTTACCGATGGCCCGTTTGCTTCCTTCGAGGGCGCTGTGGATTCTATCGACGAAGATACGGGCCGCCTGAAGGTGACCGTGACCATCTTTGGTCGTGCTACGCCGGTCGATCTGGAATACGGCCAGGTTCAGAAGGCCTAGGCTCGGGCAACCGGCCACTCAGTTAATTGGGGCGAGCGCGGATGGGGCCATTGGCTCCATAATTGGCTTGCTTTTCCTGCTGCCAGCCCGTATTTGCCCGCGTTCGCGTGGGAGGCTTGAGCCAGCCCCACCACGCACCCCCCGCCTTTCCGGATGGTCCGGCGAGGCCCGCCTGAAGGTGAAACACCCTTCCGGCTGCCACAAGTGAGGGAAACATGGCGAAGAAACTGTTGGGGAGCCTGAAGCTTCAGGTTCCCGCCGGAGCGGCAAACCCGTCTCCCCCGATCGGCCCCGCTCTAGGTCAGCGCGGCATCAACATCATGGAATTCTGCAAGGCGTTCAACGCCCGCACGGCGCAGGAACAGAAGGGCACGCCCCTTCCTGTGGTTATCACGTATTACCAGGACAAGTCGTTTACCTTCGAGATCAAGACGCCGCCGGCGTCCTACTATCTGAAGCAAGCGGCGAAGATCACGTCCGGCTCGAAGCTGCCGGGCCGCGACAACGCCGGCACCGTCACGATGGAACAGTGCCGCGAGATCGCCCAGAAGAAACTCAAGGACCTGAACACGAACGACGTGGATGCAGGCGCCAAGATCATCGCCGGGTCCGCCCGCGCGATGGGTCTGCAAGTGACGGGGGCTTAATCACATGGCACTCGGAAAACGCACGACGGCGATCCGCAAGAACGTCGATCCGACCAAGGTCTACAAAGTCACCGACGCGGTGAAGATCGTCAAAGGCAACGCGAAGGCGAAGTTCGACGAGACGATCGAGATCGCAGTGAACCTCGGCATCGACCCGAAGCAGGCGGACCAGAACGTCCGGGGCGTTGTGAACCTGCCGGCCGGCACGGGTCGTACGATTCGCGTTGCTGTGTTTGCGCGCGACAAGAAAGCTGACGAAGCCCGCGCCGCTGGCGCTGACATCGTTGGCGCGGAAGACCTGTTCGAAACCGTCAATGGCGGCAAGGTCGATTTTGACCGCGTCATCGCCACGCCGGACATGATGGGCCTCGTCGGTCGTCTCGGTAAGGTGCTGGGCCCGAAAGGCCTGATGCCGAACCCGAAAGTTGGCACCGTCACGCCGAACGTCGCGCAGGCTGTCAAAGACGCCAAGGGCGGCTCGGTCGAGTTCCGCGCAGAGAAAACGGGCATCATCCACGCTGGTGTGGGCAAGGCCTCGTTCTCGGAAGCTGACCTTGAGAAGAACGTTCGCGCATTCGTGGGCGCTCTCGTGAAAGCCCGCCCGTCGGGTGCTAAAGGCACGTACGTCAAGAAGATCGCGCTGTCCTCGACGATGGGCCCCGGCGTGTCGATCGAAGTGAGCGATATCTCGCAGACGCCGACCTCGTAAGAGCGCGCGCACTGCAGGAATTGCGAAGGCCGGCAGAGTGATCTGCCGGCCTTTTGCTTTTGGTCGGTCGCGTGGATGCCCCAGAATGGGGTGAACGCAGTCGCGAGCGCGCGTTCGCGCCCAAATGCTTTGCAGCGCATTTATTGTGTGCTGGTAGAAAGTAACCGTCCATTTTGGGCGATTACCTGTCCTGAGGTGGGGCGCTAGCAGGCATGCGCGACTCAAGAACCGAGATACAGGCCTACCTGATCAGCCAGATCATGGTGCGATAGTCCTGAAGAGGTATTCGCAATCATTTCGAAATCAGAACAAGATGCTAGCAGCCCTAGCTTGTCTGGGGCAGGGCTTTTCCCTATTTACCTGCTTCCGCAGCCGGATCCCCTCCAATTTCTCGTAATTTGCCGGGCCGGATCAGCATTCTGGAAAAAAGCAAGTGGGTGCTTGCCAAAGAGCTGTTCGGGGCGCTATACGCTGCGGCTGGACGGGAGATTCGTTAACGCGAGCCTCCCGTTTCTCGTCCAAGATTGCAGGTGGAGCAAGACGTACAGACCAGACTAACTATCTGGTTTTGCTCCTCAATTTCCTGCATGAGACGGGGTGTGACGGGACAGGGTGCGTAGTTGGCGTAGACGCTAACGACGACGCCCTTAAGTTCGTTTCTGCCCTGGGACGGGGGCACGCTGGGTCTCGATGACCGCGCGCCCTCCCCGGACTAGCCGGTCCCCTTTTGCAGGGGTCGGGAGATCGGGATGGGTGGAGCGGGTGTTGGGTCCTGTGTGCGCTTCCTGGGGCGGCCGGAATAGTCCGGTTGTCCAACCTGGAGACCGCATATGGATAAAGCTGGAAAAGCAGCGGCGCTCGAGACCTATAAACAGGTCTTCGCCGACGCTGGCGTGATTGTTATCGCGCAATATTCCGGATTGACCGTGCGAGAGCTCACGGATCTGCGCACGAAGCTCAAGGCCGAAGGCGCAAATCTGAAGGTCATGAAGAACCGGCTCGCGAAAATCGCGCTGGACGGCAAGGGTGGTGATGCAGCGGGAGCGATGTTCGTCGGCCCGGTCGCAGTCGCCTTCTCGCCCGATCCGGTCGCGGCTTCGAAAGTCGTGGCGGACTTCGCCAAGACGAACGACAAGCTCGTTCTCATTGGCGCGCTCATGGGCGACCAGGTGCTCGACCAGAATGGCGTGAAGCAGCTTGCTGCTCTGCCGTCGCTGGACCAGCTCCGTGGCAAGATCATCGGCCTCATCCAGGCTCCGGCGACGAAGATCGCTGGAATCGTGGCTGCGCCGGCGGCTCAGCTCGCTCGCGTTGTTGGCGCTTACGCCAACAAGGACGCCGCCTAAGACC
Organism: bacterium; assembly: GCA_030824255.1. Lineage (GTDB taxonomy): Bacteria > Pseudomonadota > Alphaproteobacteria > Caulobacterales > Hyphomonadaceae > UBA7672. The sequence continues at coordinate 225 of JAVBYB010000483.1, read as the reverse complement.
TGCTTTCAAACGAATAATCCGTAGTCACACACCCGAACTCAACAGGAACCTAAAATGTCCAAACTTGATAAAATCGTCGAAGACCTGTCGTCGCTGACCGTCCTCGAAGCTGCCGACCTCGCCAAGCTTCTCGAAGAGAAGTGGGGCGTGTCCGCTGCCGCTCCGGCCGCTGCTGCTGCTGGCCCGGCCGCTGCTGCTGCCCCGGCTGCCGAAGCGCAGACCGAG
>JAVBYB010000216.1 GCA_030824255.1 bacterium | reverse complement strand
AGAGGGAGAGGGGGTGGGGGTGGGTGCGGATCCAGTCGATGGCGTCGTCGAGCGTGTCGTAGCCGATGATGGGGAGGACGGGTCCGAAAATCTCCTCGCGCGCGAGCATCGATTCCTGCGGAGGATCGAGGACGACTGCGGGCGACAGGATGCGTCGCGAGCGATCCGAAGAGACGGGATGGCGAAGGACCTTGGCGCCGCCGATCTCGGCTTCGGTGATCGCCGCTGTGAGGCGGTCGAAGGAGCGCTCGGTGATGATACTGGAGTAATCCGCGCCGAGGGTGGGATAGGCGCGCTTGGCTTCGGCGATGATGAGCTCCGCCACCTCGATCATCCGCTCACGCGGAGCCAGGACATAGTCGGGCGCGATGCAGGTCTGGCCGGCGTTGATGAACTTGCCATAGGCGATGGCCTTCACCGCTTTCGACATCGACGCCGTTGGGCAGATCACGGCGGGGGATTTTCCGCCGAGTTCGAGCGTCGTGGGGGTGAGGTTTTCGGCGGCGGCTGAGGCGACCTTGCGGCCGAGCGCGGTGGAGCCGGTAAAGACGAGATGGTCGAACGGCAAACGCGTGAAGTCGGCCGCGACCTCCGGACCGCCAAGGACGACGGCGACTTCATCTTCGTCAAAGGTTTCCTTCACCGCGCGCTGCAGAAGCTCGCTGAAGGCGGGCGTGTGCTCGGACGGCTTGATGACGACGCGGTTCCCGGCGGCGATCGCATCGACCAGGGGGGCGATGGCGAGTTGCAGCGGGTAGTTCCACGGCGAAATGATTCCGACGACGCCCAGCGGCTCGGGCCGCACCAGTGCGGCGCCCGGCCAGAAATTCAGGGCGACTTCCTGGTAGCTCGGCTGCATCCACCATTTCACATTCTTCCGCGCATGACGGATGGCCGAGATGGTGACCATGGTTTCGAGCAGGTCCGTTTCGAATCGCGAACGGTTGCCGAAATCGCTGGAGATCGCGCCGGCAAAGACCTCGGTGCGTTTGCGGACCATGTCTTCGAGCTGGTAAAGCCGGTCGATCCGGACGCGGGACGGCGGCGAGCCTTCCTTGCGTTGCGCAGCGGTTTGCAGCTCAAGGAGCCGGGCCGCTTCGGACTGCTGTGTGGTGTGGCCGTCCATATCGCCGCCCTGTCCGTCCCTGCCCCAAATTGACCCGTGGTCGGGCATGGTGGCAAGCGGTACCCGGCGACATTTGCGTGGGGTAATTTTGTTGCGGTTTTGTGTGGATCTGGCGAGCGGCTGGCAGGCGCCTCTAGCGTGGGCAGCAGGCGCGCGGGAGCGACTTCAGACGCGCGAGGCGCTGAAGCCGCAGGCAATCGGCAGTCGGGGGCTGTTGGGCGGGGCGCGGGCGTTGGCGAGCCCGCCCGCGTGGTTCGATCCTTCGACGGGCTCGCGATGAACGCACAGCTCCCTGCGGTCGCTGCTCAGCATGAGGGCGACGCGCGGTTCTGAAGTCAGCGCGGCACGCTTCGCGATGCGCGCGGCGTGGCGGTGGATGTGAGCTTCAGGATCGCGGAGCCAGTCGGCGATGACGGCGAAGCGGCGTTTCATTTCATAGGGGGATTTGGGGCAAGGGCCGCCGTAATCGGCGGGCATGGGATGGTCGACGAAATCGGCGTCGTCGAGCGTCTTGCCGGAGAGCAGGAGCGCTGCGCCCTGGGTAAGCATCAGGTCGCGGTGCCATTCGCTTTGGCGGAGGCCGGGCCAGTTATCGCGCCAAGTCGATTTGAACTTCGTGGTGCGGCGGATGGTGTTGAGGCGGGTGATGCGAGCGAGGAGAGCGGCGAGCCAGGCGATGAACATGGTGAGGGGCGCGGGCCAGCTTTGGCTGGTCGCGTTGGTGTGGTGTTCGGGCTGGTGTGCTTCGAACTGCATGGGCTGCAGTGTGAGTGCGCGCAGAACCCGGCCGAATCTGGATGTGGGCTTCCCCCGGAATTTCTGACTAATGCGTTGGAAGATCGGGGAATCTGATTTCTGTTTCCTCCGGATCTGGACAACGACTTTCCCCCGAGTTTGGCACATTGGACCGCCGGGAGAGGATTCGTGGTGCGATCCGCTGGCTTTGCCGGCGGCTGCTTGAAGCGCGTCGTCGACACACTTCGATGGGATCAGGCGCCCAGTCTCTTGTGAGCGAGTTGGGCGATGTGGCGGGCGCGGGAGCCGAACTGGCGGTTGGCGAGGGAGAGGAAGATGACCAGCGTGGCGATCACGAAGGTCCACCACGTCACGAACCAGGCGAGAATGGCGATGGCGAGGAAGAAGGCGCGCAGGCCATGGGTGAACTGGCTGGCGGCGGCGATGTTCATCTCGGCCACGTCTTTTGCTGCGTCTTCCGCGCCTGGCTGTCCGGCTTCGGGCGTGGCGGCAAGCATGACGGCCGAGTAGTTGAACAGGCGATAGGCCCAGCCGAACTTGAAGAAGGCGTAGGCATAGAGCGCCATCAGCACGCCGGTCTTCATGTAGAACGAAGCCCGGTCGATATGCAGGTGGACGACGCTTTCCTCGAACGCGCCGATGATGGTGTCAGCCGCGGTGAGCAACGCAAAGCCGGCGCCGACTGCGAGCAGCGCGGTTGAGGCGAAGAAGGATGTCGCCTGCTGCAAGCCTGTGATGATGTTGGCGTCGACGAGGCGGATTTCGCGCGACGCCATGCGCTTCATCCACTCACGGCGCTGCGTCTTCATGCCCGCCGAGAGCGTGAGCCTGTGCCACGGCGAATGGTCGATCAGCCAGCTGAGAAACCACCAGGCGAAGATGAAGAAGGCGAGCGCGCCGCCATCGAGCCACGTCATGCCCTGCTCCCGGAATCGTGGCAGGAGTTTCGGGGATTGTGGGCTGGGTGGCTAGTCGCAAACACGCGGTGCGCAAGCGAATATCCGCCAGCTTCGCAGGCGGCCATTCGGGCCTGCTCACCTTGATCGCTACTCTGCCAGCCAGTCCAGCTGTCATCCCGGGCGATGCGCGGCGCGGACCCGGAACCCATTCAACCATCCTCATGGATCGTGAAATGGGTCCCGGATAGCGCTGCGCGCTTCCGGGATGACAAGCTGTGGTTCAGCCTCGACCGAGGAAATCCATTTTACCGATGGGAACGCCGTTGTGACGGAGGATGGCGTAGGCAATGGAGACGTGGAAGAGGAAGTTCGGAAGAGCAAAGCCGGTGAGGAAGCCGAGGCCCTTGAAGGGAATTTCGCCGTTCGGCGTCTTCAGGACGACGTCTTTTTCCTCCGAACCATCGATGGCGCTCGCAGGCACGCTTTTCACATAGTCGATCGTGGCGGCGATACGGGCGCGGAGTTCAGCGATCGTCGTTTCGGTATCCGGCATGGACGGCGGCGCGCTACCGGACAGGCGGGCGATAGCGCCCTTGGCGCTGTCGCTGGCGAGCTGGATCTGTGATGACAGCGGACGCATGTCGGGCGCGAGACGCTGATTGACGAGAATATTGGCGTCGAAGCCACGTTCCTTCGCGTTGGCCTCGGCCTTTTCCAGCAGCTTGTCCAGGTTTCCGAGCATGCGCAGGAAGACCGGCGCGCTGGCCGTGTACATCGAAATCGACATGGGTGTTTCCGTCCTCTTGTCCGCCGGGAACCGGCGGTGTCCTGCCACAGCATATGGGCGCGGTTTTTGACGGCGCAATCTGCCCAGGGCTTCGGCACACGCCCGGAAGCCTCGATTTCCCATTTTTGCATCGCCATGGCGAAAACCGCTGCACATTTTTCGGCGCGATGCTTTACCTTCGCGAATCGTCGGTACGAGGATCGTGTCTTGAAACTGCAGTTCTGGTTCGAATTCGCCTCGACCTATTCCTATCCGGCCGTCATGCGGGTCGACAAACTTGCGGCGTCGCAAGGCGTGGAAATCGAGTGGC
>JAVBYB010000307.1 GCA_030824255.1 bacterium | reverse complement strand
GTCGGCGCATGTCTCGGTCGCCGTCGCCATCCAGGGCGGCCTCATCACACCGGTCGTTCGCGATGCGCAATCGAAAGGCCTCGCGCAGATCGCCGCCGAGATGAAGGATCTCGCCGCTCGCGCGCGCGACAAGAAGCTCAAGCCGCAGGAATACATGGGCGGCACATTCTCGATCTCGAACCTCGGCATGATGGGCATCCGCCAGTTCGCCTCGATCCTCAATCCGCCCGAAGGCATGATCCTGTCGGTCGGAGCCGGCGAGAAGCGCGCAGTCGTGAAGAACGACAAGATCGAAATCGCCACGATGATGACGGTGACGCTCACCTGCGACCACCGCGTGGTCGACGGCGCCACCGGCGCCCGCTGGCTGCAAACCTTCAAGCAGTTCGTCGAAACGCCGGAGGCGATGCTGCTGTGATGTCGCTTCGCCTGAAAATCGTGATCGCTGTGCTTGCCTTGGGCCTGTCGGCGTTTGCGGTATTCGGCGATGCATTCTTCGTCGGGATGGGTCTTGCATCCGGTTCCGGCCGTATCGTCATCGCCGCCGCGCTGCTCGTGGTGGGCGTCGCCTGGTTCATCTGGACAAGCGCCAGCTGGCGCAGGAATGCGGATATCGCTGCCGGTCGCACCAGGCACAAACCCGGAGACAAGCGTGGCTGATCTCTGTCGTTTCTGGTCTGTCTGCGTCGCCTCCATGGCGCTGGCGAATTGCACGCCCGCGCCGGGGCCCGCCGCAAGCCTTACCATGGCCGACATCGCACCAATCGTGACGCCGCTGACATATCGGGAGCTGCTAGGCGAAAAATGCGCAGCGCCCGACATGGCGGTGAAGACGTCATTTCTGGCTGACCTCAAATCTGCTGGCGCGCGGGAGTCCTTGCTCGCGGAAGCCGTCGCCGAGGCTGACCGCATCGCCGTGACTGAGCGTGATACCCCCAACGAGTACGTCTGCACGGTGGAATTGTTCGAAAGCACTGAAGAGAACGCCGCCGCTGCCCTGAAGGCGTGGATTGACCTGAAGAATCGCAAATCGTGAGTACGCGACATGGCTGAAGCCAAGGCTTCCTACGATCTGATTGTCATTGGCTCCGGCCCCGGCGGCTATGTCGCTGCTATCCGCGCCTCGCAGCTCGGCATGAAGACGGCGATCGTGGAGCGCGCCGAACTCGGCGGCATTTGCCTCAACTGGGGCTGTATCCCGACGAAGGCGCTGCTGCGCTCCAGCGAAGTCTTCCACCTCATCACCCACGCGAAGGACTACGGCTTCTCCGTCGAGAACCCGAAAGTGATGCTGGACGCCATCGTGAAACGCTCGCGCGGCGTGGCCGGCCAGTTGTCGGGCGGCGTCAGCTTCCTGATGAAGAAACACAAGATCGACGTGCTGATCGGGACTGCTCGCCTCGAGAAAGGCTCGCCCGCGCCCAAAGTCATCGTCGAGAAGGGCAAGGGCGAAGGAACCTACACCGCGAAGAACGTCATGCTCGCCACCGGCGCGCGCGCGCGCGAAATCCCGGACATCGGCCTGAAGGTCGATGGCAAAACGGTCTGGGCCTATCGCGAGGCGATGGTGCCCACCGAACTGCCCAAGAACCTGCTCGTCATCGGCTCCGGCGCCATCGGCATCGAGTTCGCGAGCTTCTACCGCACGCTCGGCTCCGAGGTGACTGTCGTCGAAGCGCTCGATCGCATCTTGCCGGTGGAGGACGCCGAGATCTCCGCGTTCATGCTGAAACAGCTCGGCAAGCAAGGCATCAAATTCCTCACGTCGGCGCAGGTGAAATCGCTGAAGGTGGAAAAGGGTGTCGCCACTGCAGAAGTCCAGGCCAAGGAAGGTGCCCAAACGCTGAAGGCCGACAAAGTAATCCTCGCCATCGGCATCGTCGGCAATGTCGAGAACATCGGCCTCGAGGCGCTGGGCGTGAAGGTAGAGAAGACGCACATCGTCACCGACGGCTTCGGCAAGACAAACGTGCCCGGCCTCTACGCCATCGGCGATGTCTGCGGCCCGCCCTGGTTGGCGCACAAGGCCATGCACGAGGGCGTCATTGTTGTCGAAGGCATGCAGGGCAAGACACCCCCGCACAAGTTCGATCCGTGGAACGTCCCCGGCTGCACCTACAGCCACCCGCAGGTCGCCAGCGTCGGTCTGACGGAAGAGGCCGCGAAGAAGACCGGCAAGAAGCTGAAGGTCGGCAAGTTCCCTTTCATTGGCAATGGCAAGGCGATCGCGCTCGGCGAGGCTGAAGGCATCGTGAAAACGATCTTCGACGCAGAAACGGGCGAGCTGTTGGGCGCCCATATGGCCGGCGAGGGCGTCACCGAACTGATCCAGGGTTACTGCATCGCGCGCCAGGGCGAGCTCACCGAAGCCGAGCTGTTGGAAACTGTGTTCCCGCACCCGACGCTCAGCGAGATGATGCACGAGAGCGTCCTCGCCGCGTACGGCCGGCCGCTGCATATCTGACGCCGGGATTAATTGACGTTAGGAATTGGGCCAATTCCTAATTGTCGTTTACGTGCGCGCTGGTGCTTAATTGCTCGCAGGAATATGTCCAATTCCTAACGTGTGTTAGCTTTACTCGGCTGCCAGCGCGCCTGCGGCCTCGGCTTGCTCGGCCATCTCAACCGCCAGCTTCTGGACGGAGCCGATATCCATCTTGCCCGTGCCCAGCACGGGAATGGCCTTCACCACGAAAATTTTCCGCGGCAGGCTCAGCTCGTTGACGCCATGATCTTGCGCCCAGCGCTGAAGGTCAGTGCGGTTCGCGCGAGGATAGGTGGTAAGCAGCACGACTTGCTCGCCCTTCCGCTTGTCGGGCAAAACTGCGGCGGCGTGATCGTGCTCACGCCACAGCGTCGAAGCGCAGTTCTCGACGACAGCGAGTGAAACCATCTCGCCGCCGATTTTCGCAAAGCGTTTCAGGCGGCCCTTGATAGTCAGGCAGCCCTCATCATCCTGCGAGACGATGTCGCCTGTGTCGTGCCATCCGCCCGGCAGTTCCTGAATCTCTCCTGGATTTGACGACGAGATATAGCCGCTCATGACATTGGCCCCGCGCACCATCATGCGGCCGCCCTTGTCTATCCCCTCAACAGGCTCGAAGCGTATCTCGATGCCGGGCAGGGCGCGCCCAACTGTGCCTGGGCGATTGCGTCCCGGCTGGTTCACGGCAATCACCGGCGAAGCTTCGGTCACACCATAGCCTTCCAGCAGTTCGACATTGAACCTGCGCTGTACCAGCTGCCGCGTTTCGTCCCTCACGCGTTCAGCGCCACAAACAGCGAAGCGCAGTTTCCCGAGCTCATTTCCCGAACAGGCCCGGATGTACTGGTTGAGAAACGTATCCGTCGCGAACAAGATCGTCGCGCCAGTCTCTTCAACGCGCTTTGTGATGATCTTGGTCTGCAGGGGTGAGGGGTGCAGCGCCGCCCTCATTCCGCCGAACAAGGGCAACAGCGCGCCTGCTGTCAGGCCGAAGCAGTGGAATGTCGGAAGCGGATTATACAGCACATCATCCGGGCCCAGCGCCTCTGGCACATGCGCCAAAATCTGGTGCACGTTGGAGACCAGGTTGCGATGAGACAGGGCGACGCCCTTGGGGTCTCCCTCGGTGCCCGATGTGAACAGGATCACAGCTGGAGCATCCGGGTTGGCGGTCGCGGCAAAGATCCATGGCGTCATGGGGCCGAGTGCGCCAGCCGCCTTCTGTTTTACGCCGAGCGACGCGCGCACGTCCTCAAGATAGATAAACTCGGCGTCTGATTTCAGCTCGCCTACAAGACCGTCCAGCTCCGCCTTCTCGATGAAGGCGTGGGCCGTCACGATCTTTTTTACCTTGCCTGCCTTCAGAGCCGCCCGGATGTTCCGTGCGCCGGCGGTGAA
>JAVBYB010000246.1 GCA_030824255.1 bacterium | reverse complement strand
GCGCCTGCAGGCGCCACGATCAGCGCATTCCACTGATCGAGCGTCAGCCCCGAGACGTTCAGCGCGACGAAGTTCCCGCCCGCATAGCCGAGCAGCGTGTCGTCGGTCTGTCCGTCGCCGTCCGCATCGATCGTGAAGAAGCCTGACCACGTATGGCCGCCAAGCGAGAACCTGTCCTGCGCCGTGTTGAAGTCGAAAGCCACATCCCAACCGGCATTCGTTCCAAGATCGAACGTATCTGCGCCCGCGCCGCCGGTCAGCACGTCAACGCCAGCGCCGCCCATGATCCAGTCGTCGCCCTCGCCGCCGACCAGCCAGTCATTGCCGAGACCGCCGATCAGCCTGTCATTGCCCAGCCCGCCGATCAGCGCATCATTCCCGCCATTCCCGTCGAGCCAGTTGTCGCCCGCATTGCCGAAGATCGTGTCGTTGGCATTGGCCCCCCGCACGCCTTCGATGGAGGCGTCGAAGACATCCCACGACAGGATGTCGTGATAGACGCCTGCCGTCATGTCGATCCATAGGTCGCGAATGTTCGTGAAGAAGCCTGTCTCGTAAGAGACAATATCCAGACCCTCGCCACCGATCAGGACATTCACGCCGCTCGCCGCGCCCTCCAGCACATCGTCGCCAGCGCCGCCATCCAGCCAATCGTCGCCGCCTTCGCCGCGCAGATAATCGTCACCCGCACCACCGAGGATGATGTCATTGCCGACATTTCCGAGGAAAAAATTGTCGCCGTCATTGCCGATCAGCGTGTCATCGAACCAGCTGCCCATCGCGCCCTCGGTCGAGGCATCGAACACATTCCAGATAGCGCCTGACGAATAGACACCCGCCCGCATATCCACCCAAACCGGCTGAGGGGCCAATTCCAGGGACATCACATCCATGCCCTCGCCGCCGGATAGCACATTGTAACCCGCGCCGCCGACGAGGATATCGTCCCCTGCACCGCCGGTAAGCGTGTCATCGCCATCGCCGCCATCGAGCGTGTTGGCCAGCGCGTTGCCGGTGAGACTGTCGTTGAACGCGGAGCCGATGAGATTCTCGATCCCCACGAACGTGTCGAACCCTTCCGCGCCCGCAGCCTGCGCCGTGGTGATGGCGAGGCTGATCGCGACAGCCGTCGTGCTGCCGGCATAGCTCGCGGCGTCCATGCCCGCGCCGCCATCCAGCAGATCATCGCCCAGCCCGCCGAGCAGGACGTCATTGCCGCCGCTGCCGAATAGCGTGTCGTCGCCAGCATTGCCTGCAAGACGATTGTCCTCGAAATTTCCGGTGAGGGAATCCGCAAACGCCGAACCGGCCAGGTGGCCAATCGCAATGAGCGTGTCGCGCGTGCCCCATCCATCCTGCGCAAATCCCGTGGCGAGATTCACCATAACGCCCGCAATGTCCTCGCTGTAGGAGGCGGTGTTCGAAGCCCCCCCGCCGCCTTCCAGCCTGTCATTGCCTTGCCCGCCTTCGAGCACGTCTTCTGCTGCGCCAACGCCGAACCCGTCGCCCATCAGAATGTCATCGCCGTCGCCGCCATGGAGCGTGTCGGCGCCATCATAGCCGTTGAGCAGATCGTCGCCCGCATCGCCGCGCAGGATATCATCGCCCCAATCTCCCATGAGATCGTCGTTGCCGCCGCCGCCCGACATGATGTCGTCGCCCGCGCCGGTCGACAGCCTGTCGGCAAAGTCGGTTCCGATGACGGTTATCCGCTCCAGGCCATTCGACAGCGCATAGCGGACGGTCTCGACGTTGAGCACGGTGATGCCCGGCGGCGGGCCAAGCCTGAAGTCATAGACCGGCAAGGCAAGCACCGGGTCGTAGACCGAGATGATCGCAGTATCATCGCCATCCCCGCCATCGATCACATCGCCAGCCGTGGCGAGGATGGTCAGTGTGTCGTTGCCAGCGCCGCCATTGATGATGTCCGCCGCATAAAGGCCGCTTCCGAAATCACCGTCATTGTCGGTGATGAAATCATCGCCATCGCCGCCGTAAATGCTGTCGGCGCCGCCGCCCGAAAGGATCGTGTCGCTGCCGATGCCGCCATACACGGTGTCGGCGCCGGTGGTTCCCCAGAGATGAAGGCGCTCGATGCTCGTTAGCGACACGTTGAAGATCACGGCGCTTCCGGTGCGCAGGTCGATCGTGTAGGCCCCCGCCGACATATCATTCGCGATGATGAGGAAGTCCGTCCCCGTCCCTCCATCGAACGAGACAGCAGCGCCGGCCTGGGTTCCGGCGGAGAGTTCTAGCTGGTCGTCGCCACCGCCGCCTTCCATCACGACGTTCGCGCCGCCGAACAGGGCGAACACATCATTGCCCTCGCCGCCGCGCGCCGTGGCGTTGGAGCCGTTGATCCCGAAATGGTCATTGTTGCCGCGGCCATCATAGATGCCCGGCAGGTAGACCGCGAAGCTGTCCATGAACTCAGCGCCGCTGAATTCAAGGTATTCAAACCCGGCATAGCTTGTCATGCCGGGGCTCATGCCGTTGCCGAGACTGGCGGGTCCTGACCATCCGGCGAAATCGACGATCAGGCGGTCATGACCTTCGCCGCCATCATAGCGGTCGCCGCCCGAGGCGTAGATGATGTCGTCGCCAGCTTCGCCATAGAGTTCGTCGACATCGCCCGCATCGCCATCCGCATGGATGGTGTCGTCGTCTTCTCCGCCATAGATCAGGTCGCCGCCCGCCCCGCCTGTCAGCACGTCGTCGCCGTCCATGCCGTAGATCAGCCCGTTCCATGCGCCGAGCGCGAACGTGTCTGCGAAGGATGTGCCGACAAGACCGATCGCCTCGATGCTGATCAGCGAACCGCCCCCCGGCACGGACAGGATCGTTCCCGGCGTGTAGGCGCTCAGGTCCCACGTGATCCCGGCGCCCGCGCCAGCGAATACGACGACCGCGACATCGATGTCCTCGCCGCCATCGAGAATATCGCCCGCCGTGCCGGCAAGAAAGTCGAAGCCAGCGCCGCCATTCAACTTGTCCTGATCGCCGAACACCGCGTCATCGTACAGATAGTCGTTGCCGTCGCCGCCATGGATGACGTCATCGCCCGCACCGCCCCCGCCAAGATCGTCGCCTGTGCCGAGATCGATGAGATCATCGCCATCAGAGCCAAGAAAATCGTCATGCCCGGCCACAAGAAGCGCGGGCTGGTTGATGAGATCGGCAATGCTGAGCCCGTGCGCGCCCATGCCGGCGAAGCTGGCGACGGGCTGTCCGGCGGCGTCATAGACATTGACCGCGTCGACCACGCCGGTCGGAATGCCGACGCCAGCGAACGTCGAATCCGGATCGACCGCGAACTCGATCCGCGCAATCGCCCCGGATGGCGTAATGAGGGTGACGACGAACAGCGTCGGGGTCGATTGCGTGACGGTGTAGGTGTTCGGGTTCTGCAGAAGCCGCAGGAAATTCTGGGGGCCAGCCGCCGAATCCGCATCGAAGGCGAACGGTTGGTAGAAATCGGTAATCGGCAAGGTTGCCCCCCTCTGGTCCCACGCTCCCAACCCTGGGGCATCGCCATAGTCATGTGGGAGCTGACGCTACGCAAGAGCCTCGATAACACCGTCATAAGACGATTTCACGTCGGCTCAGCAAAGCCATGAGCGCGCGTTCTTTTATCGGCCCGCCATCAGCCGAAAAGAGACCAGCCGGACGCGCCGTCAGGCTCGATGGTCAACAGATAGGGCTCCAGCTCGCGTACATCCGCAGGCGTGTTGTCGCACGCCAGTTCCATGCCCTCATCCCCGCCAGCAACAGCCGCGAGCAGGTCCTCATCCTTCGCCGCAAGCGCGTCGCCATCGTCAGCGCCTGCAGGCGCCACGATCAGCGCATTCCACTGATCGAGCGTCAGCCCCGAGACGTTCAGCGCGACGAAGTTCCCGCCCGCATA
>JAVBYB010000308.1 GCA_030824255.1 bacterium | reverse complement strand
GTGCAGCCGAAGGAGGGGAGGCTGGTGCTGTTTCCGTCCTACATGTGGCACGGAACCATTCCCTTCTCGTCGGGCGAGCGCCTGACCGCGCCTTTCGATGTCATTGCTGTCTGAGGAAGCACGATGGAGTACGCGAAGGGTGTGAAGGGCGAGATCGACCAGCGGCCGCGCCGTTTCTACAAGGAAGTCGCGATCGCGAGCGATGGCGGCGACTGGCGTGTGACGCTGGATGGGCGCGCGATGAGGACGCCGGAAGGCAATCCTCTGGCCCTTCCCACTCTGGCGCTGGCTGAAGCGATCGCGGCGGAGTGGCAGGCGCAGGAAGAGCGGATTGACCTGCATTCCATGTTGCTGACGCGGCTGGCCTATGGCGCGATCGACAGGTCGGAAGAGGGCTGGGAGCAGGCGGCGCAAGAGGCCGCGCGTTATGCGGGGACGGATCTTGTCTGCTATCTCGCGGACCGGCCGGCGGCGCTGCGCCAACGGCAGGAAGCGGCCTGGGGCCCGTTGCGCATGTGGGCCGGGGAAGCGCACGGCGTGGCGCTTGAAGCAGTGAGCGGGATCATCCCGCGCGACCAACCTCAGACATCACTGGAAGCCATGCAGGCCTATGCGGAAGGGCTGGACAGGTTCCGCCTTGCGGCGCTGGCGCACGGCGTTCCGCTGTTCGGGTCCGCGGTGCTTGGGCTGGCGGTGGAGCGTGGAAGATTGAGCGGCGCTGAAGCGTTCGAGATTTCGCGGATCGACGAGATCTACCAGAACGAACAGTGGGGCGAGGACGCGGAAGCTACGCGGCGCACAGAGCTTGGGCGGAGGGAAGCGGTGGCGCTGGATCGCTGGCTGGCGGCGCTGTCGCAGGCATGAGGACGCGGTCTCAGGCGCTGGTACGCTGAGGCATGGAGCGATCGGCAATCGGCAGTCGTTGGGCGGCGCGCGCGCGTTTGTAAGTGCGCCCGCGCGGCGCTCCCTGCGGTCGCTGTTCGCCATGAGAACCAGGCGGACTTCTGAAGATTGAGCGGCAATCACGGCTGCATGGTGAGCCGCTGCGCAGAGCGCGGTGTTCGTCGAGCCGTGGGCAGCGCGCTTCGCGATGCGCGCGGCGTGGCGGTGGATGTGGGCTTCGGGGTCGCGGAGCCAGTCGGCGATAACCGCGAAGCGGCGTTTCATTTCGTAGGGGGATTTGGGGCAAGGGCCGCCGTAATCGGCGGGCATGGGGTGGTCGACGAAATCGGCATCGTCGAGGGTCTTGCCAGAGAGCAGGAGAGCTGCGCCCTGGGCGAGCATAAGGTCGCGATGCCATTCGGATTGGCGGAGGCCGGGCCACGAGTCGCGCCAGGTGGGTTTGAACTTCGTTGTGCGGCGGATGCGGTTGAGGCGAGCGATGCGAGCGAGGAGCGCGGCGAGCCACGCGACGAGCATGGCGACAGGCGCGAGCCAGCTTTGGCGGGTCGCGTTGATGTCGTGTTCGGGCTGGTGTGCTTCGAACTGCATGGACTGCAGTATCGCGCAGGTTTTCAGGTGTGGGACGCACGCATCCAGAACTGTCTGAATCGATCCGTGTAGCGCGTTGAATTCGTTCGAGACGGATCTGAAAACCTTCGTTCAGATTCACACAGTTTCGCGGGCGTCTGTGAGCACGCCCTCGTGGTTCGATGGGCGCTCCCTTCGGTCGCTGCTCACCATGAGGGCTCCTCAAGCACCGCTCTCACGGAGCCCTCATGATGAGCAGCCGCGAAGCGGCGTCCGTCGAACCACGGGGGCGGGCTTGTCGAACTATCCGCGGCTTCTCCGGCATGCGCTGCGCAGCAGCGACCGTGTCGCGCCGCTGACGCGTCGCGTGGCCGGGCGGGAGCCCGGCGCTCCCTCAGCCCGTCCAGCGCGTGGCTTTGGCGGAGACGTCGGGGCGCTGGCGTTCGGTGGGCTGTTCCTTCGCCGTGCCGAGATAGATGAAGCCGGCGACCTGTTCGTGGCCATGCATGCCGAGGGCGGCGTGGACGTGGCTGTCGAAGGCGGCGTCTTCGGTGATCCAGACGCCGGCCCAGCCCATGGCCTGTGATGCAATGAGCAGGTTCTGGCACAGGGCGCCGGAGGACAGCTGCTGCTCCCAGACCGGTGTTTTCTTTGCGTCGTGCACGGGCGAGGAAATCACGCAGAGGATAACCGGCGCGCGCAGCGGGAGCTGCATCTCCTCGGCGAGTTTTTCATCCGTCACATCTGGATCGCGCAGCTTGCGCGCCGCCGCGAGGATTTGGCCGAGCTTCAGCCGGGCGTCGCCCTCGATGATGAGGACGCGCCACGGCTCGAGCTTGCGATGGTCGGGCACGCGCATGGCGAGACGGAGCATCGCGTCGAGGTCTTCAGCGGAGGGACCCGGTTCGGCGAGCGCCTTTACCGGCGTCGAGCGGCGCAGCGCGAGGAGGCGCAGCGTATCCGGCGAGGGACGAGCGGCCTCCAGCGGGGCTGCGAATTCGGGCTCCGGCGGAAGGTCTGCGCGGATCGGCATCAGTGGCCGTGACCATCGTCGGCGGGCTGGGCGGGGACGTCGCCGCCGGTGAGCACGGCGTCGATCATCGGCTTGATCGCGTTCCAGTCATTGCTGGCGAGCACCGTGCCGTTGAGGACGAAGGTGGGCGTGGAGTTGATGCCTTTCGACTGCGCATCGAGGCGCACGTCGTTGATGCGGCGAATGATGTTGCGGTCGTTGAGGCAGGATTTCACCTGGTCGGGGTTGAGGCGGAATTTCTCGCCGAGCGAGGTGAGTTCCGGAAGCGCGTTGCCCTTCATGCCGGCCTGAACGAGCGTGTCCTGGCGGATGAAGGCCTCGTCGAGCACGGCGTAGAAATCTTCCGAGCCGGCGCAGCGGGCGAGGGCGAAGATGCCGGCGTCGATGGCGCCGTGGATGGCGAACTCGCGGAAGACGAATTTGATCTTGCCGGTGTCGACATAGTCGCGCTTCACCTCGGGATAGAAAGTGTCGTGCCAGGCCTTGCAGGCGGGGCAGGTGGGCGAGCCGTATTCGACCAGCGTAACCTTCGCATCGGCCGGGCCGACGGCGGCGTCGCCCTCGACCGGGATCAGCTCGGTGCGGCCGGCAGGCGTGCAGGCGGCGAGCGAGAGGCCGAGCAGGGCTGCGGCGAGGGATCTGAGGAACATGGACGGCTCCGGAACTTGAACGGGCGGAACCTAGAGGGTTGGGCGGAAAGAGGGAATAGGGCGCGGGGAATAGGCAGGAGGCCCTGGCGAGGGCTTCCCATCCCATTGCTGACTGCTATTGCCGACTGCCTGGAGCGCAGTAACCCATGACCGACACTCCCAAACCCTGGCGCATCAAGTCGGTGCGGACGGTCTACACCAACAAGTGGATCGCGGTGCGGGAGTATCAGGCCGTGGCGCCGACGGGGGCGGATGCGCTCTACGGGCTGGTGCATCCCCACAACCTCGCCTTGGGTGTGCTGCCGATCGATCAGGACGGGAACACCGTGCTGGTGGGGCAGCAGCGGTTTCCGTTCGGGCGGTATTCGTGGGAGCTGCCGGAGGGCGGCGGGCCGGAGAACCTGCCGCCGCTGGAGGGCGCGCAAAGGGAGCTGGCGGAAGAGTGTGGCCTGCAGGCGGAGCACTGGGTGCCGCTGGTGGCCGACATGCACATGTCCAACTCCGTGACCGACGAGCGGGCCTATGCCTTCATCGCGTGGGGGCTCACGGCGGATAACCGTTTCGCGAAGGATAGTTCAGAGGAACTATCCGTTCGAAGAGTTCCATTCGCGGAAGCCGTCAAAATGGCCATATCCGGGGAGATTACGGACGCCTTCTCCCTTGTCATGCTGTTGAAGGCGGACCATCTGCTCCGGACCGGGGGCTTGCCGCGCGAGCTTTCCGGGCTGATTCAGGCTAAGGCCTGAAGGGCG